>JANQGL010000146.1 GCA_028277325.1 Magnetospira sp. | reverse complement strand
CCGCCGGTCATCAGCAGCGCGATGCCGCGAAATTGTCGATCCACTGCCCGCACACCCCGGCCACCTTCCACCTGCTCTCGGCGCGCCGCCTGAAGCTGCTGAAGCCGCATGCCTATCTGGTCAACACCTCGCGCGGCGAGGTGGTCGACGAGAACGCCCTGGTCCGCATGCTGGCCAAGGGGGAGCTGGCCGGCGCCGGGCTCGACGTGTTCGAGCACGAGCCGGCGGTCAACCCGAAGCTCATCGCGATGGACAACGTGGTGCTGCTGCCGCACCTCAGCTCGGCCACCATCGAGGGCCGCCTGGAGATGGGCGAGAAGGTGATCGTCAACATCAAGACCTTCGTCGACGGCCACGCGCCGCCGGACCGGGTCATCGAATCCATGCTCTGAGCGGCCGGCCGCCGTCGTCGTTCCGGGAGGCCAAGCCATGGCGATGCTGCCGATGATCGAGTACGAGGACGCGCCGGCCGAGGTGCGGGATGTCTACGACGACATCATGGAGACCCGCCAGGTCAAATGGGTGAACAATTTCTGGAAGGTTCTGGCCAACGATCCGGAAACCCTGCGGCGGACCTGGGAGAGCATCAAGCAGGTGATGGCGCCGGGCGCCCTCGATCCGCTGACCAAGGAAATGATCTATGTGGCGGTCAGCATGGCCAACAACTGCCACTACTGCATCAACTCCCATACCGCCGCGGCACGCCGCAAGGGGATGACCGACGACATGCTGGCCGAGCTGATCGCCGTGGTCGGCATGGCGGCGGAAACCAACCACGTCGCCAATGCCTACCGGGTCGATCTGGACCAGGCGTTCATGGACGGGGGTCGCTGAAGGCCGGGGCCGCCGACCGGCGATGGGACAACCCTTTGAATCCGCGGCGGGCGCCCTATATTGAGCCGATGAGCGATCGGCGCACCGACCTTCTGGGCCTGACCCGCGACCGCCTGGCCGCCGAAATGGCGGCCTTGGGCGAGAGGCCGTTCCGCGCCAAGCAGCTGTGGCATTGGATCTACCATCGCGGGGTGACCGACTTCGCCGACATGACCTCCCTCGCCCGGCCGTTGCGCGAAAAGCTGGCCGAGCGCCACGTGGTCGGCCGCCCGACGGTGGCGCGCCGGCAGCGCTCGGCCGACGGCACCGTGAAATGGCTGTTCCGGTTCGCCGACGGCCAGGAGGCGGAGGCCGTGCATATCCCGGAGGAGGATCGCGGCGCGGTCTGCATCTCGACCCAGGTCGGCTGTACCCTGACCTGCCGCTTCTGCCATACCGGGACCCAGCTTCTGGTGCGCGACCTGACGGCCGGCGAGATGGTCGGCCAGTTCATGGCGGCGCGCGACGCCTGCGGCGAGTGGCCGACCCCCGGCGACGGCACCGTGCGGCACCTGTCCAACATCGTGGTCATGGGCATGGGCGAACCGCTGTTCAACTACGACGCGGTGCGCGACGCCCTGCGCATCGCCATGGACAACGAGGGCCTCGGCATTTCGCGGCGCCGCATCACCCTGTCCACCTCCGGCGTGGTGCCGATGATCCGCCGGTTCGGGGAGGAGGTGAACACCGATCTGGCGATCAGCCTGCACGCGGTCCGCGACGACCTGCGCAACGAGCTGATGCCGATCAACCGCAAATACCCGCTGGCCGACCTGCTGGCCGCCTGCCGCGACTATCCCCGGGCCAGCAACGCGCGGCGCATCACCTTCGAGTACCTGCTGCTGAAGGGCGTCAACGACTCCGAGGCCGACGCCCGCGAGCTGGCCCGGCTGCTCGGCGACATCCCGGCCAAGGTCAACCTGCTGCCGTTCAATCCCTGGCCCGGCTGCGGCTACCGGCCGTCGCCGCCGGCGGCGATGAAACGGTTCTCGGCGCGCCTGAACGATCTCGGCCTGTCGGCGCCGATCCGGGTGCCGCGCGGGCGCGACATCATGGCCGCCTGCGGACAGCTCAAGTCGGACAGCCGGCGCGACCCCATGAGCCGCCGTCGGGCCCGCCTTGCGGCGGGAATTGTGGACGACTGTCATGGCGCTTGCTAGAATGTAAGTTGTCCAATCGGTAAAGTTTTCATTTTTACGGAGGTGTCGGTTCATGGCCCGTCCGCGGGAGTTCGACCAGAACGAGGTGCTCGACAGGATCGTCGAGTTGTTCTGGGCGCGGGGTTTCGAGGCGACTTCGATCCAGGACCTGGAAAAGGCGACCGGCCTGAAGCGCGGCAGCCTTTACAATGCGTTCGGCGACAAGGCGGCGCTGTTCCGCATGGCCCTCGCCCACTATCTCCAGGGTTCGGCGGTGCGCCGGTGGATGGCCGAGATTCCCAACATGCGGGCCCGCTCCGCGGTCGACAACCTGCTCGACCGCCTGGCCGCCGAGGGCGCCGCCTCCGAGCATGGCTGCCTGATCACCAACACGATGACCGAACTCGGGGCGCGCGACCCGGAGGTGGCGGAAATCGTCACCGGTGCGCTGCACGGTCTGGAAAAGGCCCTGGAGGACCTGTTCACGCGGGCCCAGTCCGAGGGCGACCTGAACCCCGCCGCCGATTCGAAGGCGATGGCCCAATTCGTGGTCGTCATCGTCCAGGGTCTCCGGGTGCTGTCCAAGATCCGCCACGACAAGACGGACCTGCAACGGGTCGCGGACACCGCCAAACAGGCCATCTGGGAACGCTCCGACGTCGACGCCTCCCGGTCGTCCCGCGGCGGCTTCTTCGACACGCTGTTCGGACGCCCCAACTAGGGGTTCGAATCCGAAGGTCGTCACATGATGGGGGGCGGGCGATTCCGCTCGCCCGGGTTCGCGGCGCCCCCTTCCGCGCGAACACCCCAGACGCAGGTTTGCACGCCATGACGCACGAGGCCGCGGCCGGTTTTTCGAGAACGCAGCGCGCGGTCGCGTTCGTGATGATCGCTTGCGGAACCCTGCTCGGGCTCGCCGGCACCGACCTGGTGCTGCCGGCCGTGCCGGGCCTGCCGGCGGCGCTCGGCGGCACGGCGGCGCAGGCGCAGCTGGTGCTCGCCGCGTTCACCGGCGGCACCGTGGTCGGGCTGGTCCTGTTCGGGGAACTGGGCAGCCGCGTCGACCAGCGGACCCTGCTCGCGGTCTCCCTGTTCGCCTACGCGGCGGTGTCGGCGGCGGCCGGGATGGCCGCGTCGATGGACTGGCTGATCGGCCTGCGGGCGCTGCAGGGGGCGACGGCGACGGCGGCGGCGGTGGTCGCGCCGGGCATGATCCGTGCCCTGTATGGCGACGACGACGCGGTCGGCGCGCTCGGCCGGATCAGCAGCATCGAGGTGCTGGCGCCGGCGCTGGCCCCGATCGCCGGCCTGTGGCTCCTGAACCAGTTCGGCTGGCGATCCTCCTTCGCCGCCCTGGCGGTCCTCGCCGCGACGCTCGGCCTGGTGATCGTCGCCCGGCGCGCCGCCCTGCCCCGGGTGATCGCGCGGCGCGCCGGCGGCAGCTACGGGGACCTCCTGATGACCCCGCGGTTCCTGCGCCTGGCGCTCGGGCATGCCTTCACCCTGGGCGGCCTGCTGGTGTTCGTGTTCGGGGCGCCGGCGGTGTTCGTCAACGCCCTCGGCGCGTCGATCGCCGATTTCATCGTGATGCAGGTGATCGGTATCGCCGTCTTCATCGTGACCGCCAACGGCTCGGGCCGCCTGGTCAAGCGGTTCGGCGCCGACCGGGTGATCCTGGCCGGCAGCCTGTCGTCGGCGGTCGGCGGCCTGGCGATGCTGGCCTATGGCCTGATGGGCGGCACCAGCCGTTGGCGGTCACGATGAAGACGGCGAT
>JANQGL010000137.1 GCA_028277325.1 Magnetospira sp. | reverse complement strand
CTGGCCTATGGCCTGATGGGCGGCACCAGCCCCGCCGCGATCACCGCGATCTTCCTGTTCCTCAACGCCGGTCTGGGGGTGCGCGGCCCGGCCGGGTTCCATCAGGCGGTGGTCGCCGCCAAGGACGATGCGCGCGGCTCGGCCCTGATCATCCTGGCGATCCTGGCGGTGTCGTCGATCGGGACGGCCCTGGTCGCCCCGGTCATCACCCTGGGCCTGTGGCCCCTGGCCAGCGCCACCGCGGTCCTGGTCACCGCCGCCCTGGCGATGCGGCTGGCCGGGGCGCCGCGTTGACGATCACGCGATGCCGATGATCTTGTGGGTCTGCAGGCTCAATCGCCATCGGGGATTGTCCAGGCAGTAGGCCACGCACCGGGCGGTGGCGTCGACCCCGGCGCCGTCCCGCGGCTGCAGGAAGAAATGCCGGAAGGCCAGGGACTCGAATTCGGTCGGGTGGTTGTCCGCCTGCGGATAGACCAGCTTGAGTTCGTCGCCGGCGCGGAGTTTCAGCGGCGCGCGGCCCTTCGGGCTGACGCACATCCAGTCGACCCGCCCGGCCACCCGGGTGGCCACCGTGCCGTTGGTTTCCACCCCGACCTCGAACCCGGCGCCCCGGAACGCGTCGACCAGCGCGTGGTCCATCTGCAGCAACGGCTCGCCGCCGGTGCAGATCACGTAGGGCGCGCCGTCGCCGCCGCCCCAGGCGGCGCGGACCGCCCGGGTCAGGTCGTCCGCCGAGGCGTAGCGGGTGCCGCCGACGAAGTCGGTGTCGCAAAAGGAACAGGCGGCGCCGTCCCGGTCCGCCTCGCGGCCGCTCCACAGGTTGCAGCCGGAAAACCGGCAGAACACCGCCGGGCGGCCGGTGTGATAGCCCTCGCCCTGCAGGCTGTAGAAGATTTCCTTGACCGTATAGCTCATGACGCGGCGTAGATGGCGCGGGAGGTGGGGGTTTCCCACCATTCCACCCGCTCGATCCGGGCGCCGGTCCTGGCGACGATCCGTTCGGCGATCCGGAACACCCAGGCGGCCAGGTTCTCGGAGGTGGTCAGGAAGTCGACGATCACGTAGCTGGCCAGATAGTCGCAGTCGGGCGTGTCCTCGAGGCCGTCGAGGTCGAGCACCCAGCCGACCGGTGTCGGATCGTCGCCGACGCACAGGTCCTCGCGCGCCCGGTCGCCGACCAGCCGCTGCAGCATCGGGTCGGCAAGGTCGAGGAGGCAGCGGTGATCCAGGTAGGTGTTGACGAACCTCTTGAGCACCGCGAGGTTGCCGAAATCGGTCACCATGCCGCTGGGATCGGTGTGGTCGGCGCCGAGAACCACGTCGATGCGGCCGCGGTGGCCGTGAATGCGCCGGCACTTGTTGAGCGCGCCGAGGCTCAGCTCCGGGTCCACGTTCTGGGCATGCAGCCGGTGCGCGTAGTCGAACTCGAAAGCCTTGGTGATCGTCAAGCGTCCCATCCTGTATCCTTCACGTCCATGAATCGAGGGCCGGCGCCCCAACATCGGCCAGAAAGGCCCGGAAATCGTCCCCTTCGCCGGGGATGTCGAGAAACTTTGCGGCACCGCCCCGCCATTCCGCGTCCTCCCAGAACTCGGCCGCGAAATAGCCGTCCGGGATGGCCACGCCGTTGACCGCCAGGGCGACCCGCTTGCGGGCGCAGGGCCCGCAGACCCCGCAGGCGGGCTCGCTGCCGTTGTGGCAGGAATAGCTGGTCAGCAGGTGCGCCGGATCGAATCCGCGCCCCAGATAGTCCCGCACCAGACCGGCTTTCGTCCTGTCCCGGAACGGCGAGCGGATCTCGAACCGCCGCGCTTCGTTCCAGTCGGTGGCCTGCCACATGTGGTCGAGCAGGTCGGTCATGCGGGCGAAGAAGGCGTCGTCCTTGTCCAGGTTGCCGTCGCCGACCACGGCGCCCAGGTACAGGGTCTCGCCATAGATCGACGAAAACAGCAACAGGAACGCGTTGCGGTTGGGCACCACGCCGTCCGGGCGTTCGAACCGGGCCAGGTCGAGGACGTCGTCCAGGACGGTCAGCCTCTGCGGATCGACGCCGCCGGTGTCGATCAGCCGGGCGAGGCGGTCGCGCTCCGCCGGTTCGTACCTGGCACCCGAAGGCACGTGCAGCAGGATGTCCGGCGCCAGCAGGTGATCGAACAGGACGCTGTCGAGCCCGCCACTGTACAGGAGGACGGACTTGCCGGTGGCCGGATGCCTGCTGCGCGGCGTGATATCAATCATAGGCGGCTCTTGGCGGATTGCGACCAAGGTCGTGTTCCATTCGGCGCCGACTCGCCTTAAGAGCGTCGTCGGTCGCCGGGAACATATCATAACCTTTAAGGCGATGCGACGATTTGACCCCACCTTTCAAAAACTGTCTTTCTCAGCCGCCCTTGCGGGCCCGATCGAAAAAGCCCGGTCGAAATCCCTTGCTCAACGGGGGCCGTCCACGCATGAACGTATGGCCCGCCCCTTCTGCACGGGGTATTTGAAGAAAGCACCGTTCGGTCTGCGTCAACCTATCCGGTCTCGGGCTGTTGTCCCGGCCGGGACGGAGACCCGACAAAACCGACCCCCTTCCTGCGCCAGGGCGATGTTGCGGGCCTTGCCGCTCTTCGAGTGCGCGGCATGGAGGCTGCGCGCCCTCGCGTCGAAGCCGCTCGTCTTGAACTGCGCAAGCGCGCATGCGCTATCGGGTCGCGGGATCGGCCACGACCATGCGCGGCGGCGGATCGGCGGTGATCTCGATCCGCGCCGCCATGTCCGGGGTGGCGTGGAGGGTGCCTTCGGCGTCCACCAGCAGGGCCTGGGTGATCCCCATCCGGCGGGCGATCCGCACCCAGTCGCCGGGGCCGGCGACCGACAGCGCGGTGGCCGCCGCGTCGGCCAGTCCGCCGTCGGCGTGCAACACGCTGGCCGACACGATGTCGCGCACCGGCAGGCCGCTGCGCGGATCGAGGATATGTCCGTAGCGGATGCCGTCGTGCGCGCGGAACCGCTCGTAGTTGCCGGAAGTGTAGAGCACCTCGCCGTCGGTCAGGTCGACCGCCGCGATCACGCCCCAGCCGACCGGATGGCGGATGCCGATTCGCCAGGCCCGGTCGCCCGGCCGGCCGATCACGTTGAGGTCGCCGCCGGCGTTGAGGACCGCGTCGGTGATCCCGCGGGCCCGTAACAGGGCGATCCCGCGATCCATCGCGACTCCCTTGGCGAATCCGCCGAAATCCAGCTGCACCGCCGGGTTGCGGCTGGACACCCGGGTGCCGTCGAGGCGCACGTCGTCCATGCCGGGATGCGCCGCGACCAGCCGCCGGACGTCCTCCGGGTCCGGCATGGCGCCTTCCGGCAGGTCGTCGGCATGGAATCCCCACAGCCCGATCAGCCGCCCGATGGCCGGGTTGAACAGGCCGTCGCTGGCCTCCGAATGGCGTTTTGCGAGGCCGATCAGCGCGGCCATCTCCGGATCCACGTCGATCGGCCGCCGCTCGGCGAAGGCGCGGTTGACGTCGCCCAGCCTGCCCGGCCGCCAGGCGTGCCAGTCGTCGTGCATGCGGCGGAACGCGGTGGCGAGCTCGGTCACCGCCGCGTCGGCCTCCCGGGGCGCCACCCCGTACAGGGTGACCT
>JANQGL010000100.1 GCA_028277325.1 Magnetospira sp. | reverse complement strand
CCCGGCCGCGACCAGGGCCAGCCCCGACAACCCGGTCCCGCAGCCGACGTCCAGGATCCGCGCCCCGGGATCGGTGACGAAATGGCGCAGGATCGCCGCCGCCTCGCGCGGCGCCACGTAGCGCAGGTCGTCGCCGGTCAGGTCGGCGTCGTAGCGCGCCGCCCAGTCGCGATAGAGCTCGCGCACCTCGTCGGGGGTCTGGACGGCGTAGGCCCTGCGCAACAACTCGCTCTTGGCCGGCATGGACATCTCCTCGGATCGGGTTTCAAACGGCGCGCGGCGGTGGATCGACGGGCCGCCGCCGGCACCGCGGACAGCCCCCCATTATCGAACCGCGGGCGGCGATGTAAACCGGGAGGGCGGCCTCTCGGGGCCTCGAAAAAACGGCAGCCGCCGACCGATTGCAGAAGATGTCCTTATGTCTCCCCGACATGATCCTGCCAGACGGCCACGGCCTCGGACGAAGCGCGGTAGACGCAGTCGCCCGCCGCCCGCCCGGCCTGAGTATGCAGGCCGGCGAACGGTTCGCCGGCGCCCCGAGGGCAGGCAACGACGACGCAATCCGTTCCGGTGCCGGTGACCGGCCGCGCCTGCCCCGGCCGATGGTATCCGGCTTCGAGAACCGCTGCCGTGCGGGCCTCCGCGACGATGCTCACGAGCTCGATCCGGGCCGCCCGGGTCAGCGGCGCGGAAACCCAGCACAGGATATTGATGGTCCCGGGACCGGAGCCGGTCGCCGCGGGCTCGGCCACGTGGCTGCCGTTGCTCAGGTCGAGCGTGACCAGGCATCGGGCATGGATCCGGCCGACTCTCGCCCCCGCCTGGTGATGGCACCGGACGTGGCGCGAGGTCATCATCCCCACGGCGCCGGGAACCCCCCGTTCGGCCAGCCGGTCACGCAGGTAGGATCGCGGGTCGGTTGCCATGCAGAGATCCCGGCCGGTGACCTCCAGCCAGGCCACCGTATCGGAGAGGACGAACCCGGGTCGGGCAACGGACCAGCTCAGCATCGCCTGAGGCTCCGCAAAGGAGGCGATCAGCCACGGTTCGTCCAAGATCGTCACAAACCCCACGGCCTCATCCCTCGGTCAGTTCGAACCGGATCGGAACGCGCACCCTCCCGGCCACCGGCACCCCGGCAGTCCGGGCGGGCTGGAATCTCCAGGCGCCGACGGCCCGGCGGGCCGCCGCGTCCAGGATCGGAAATCCGCTGGAGGTTTCGATCGCGACGCCCGATACCCGGCCGTTCGCATCGACCTCGACGGACAGGACCACGCGCCCTTCCCAGCCGCGCAGCCGGGCCAGCCTCGGGTACCTCGGCTTCGGATTGTCGGCGCTGCCCAACCTGAAGGAGGCGGCGCGGCGGGTCCGGCCGCGCGGACCGCCGTTGGCGGCGGCGGCCGACGGCGGATCAACCGGGCCGGACGCGGCTGCGGTTCCGGTCGCGGCGCGCGTCGGAGCGGAGGCTCCATCCGCCGGCGGGTCCCGCCGCGCGGTTGGAGGCCCGGCCTTCGGTGCCGCGACACGCGATCGCGGAGCCGGATCGCCCGGGGGTCGGGGTTTGGGCCTGGGCCGGTTGCGGATCAAGGCCTCGGGCGCCGGATCGGACGCCGGGTCCGGTTCGGCGATCTCGACCCCGGCCTCGGGCGTGAAGTCCTCGAGCACCGCGCCGTCGTCCGGCG
>JANQGL010000064.1 GCA_028277325.1 Magnetospira sp. | reverse complement strand
CGTGGCGGCGAACGCCTCGGCGGTGACGTCGATCGGAAACGGCGCGTCGCCGGCCATCGCGGCGGCCAGGGCGCCGACCGTGCCGGAGACCCGGACCGGGGCCTCGTTGTAGGTCATCCGCAAGTCGAACCCGAGCGGCGAGTCGGCGGATTCGGCCTGCGCCATCAGACGGTCGATCGCCACTTTCTGGGCGGCGCCGGTCGCCGCGTCCATGTAGGTGACCGTCACGTCGCGCAGCACCACCTCGCGCACCACCGGCAGGAAGCCGGGTCCCTCCGACCCGGCGTCCGGCTCGGCCGCTTCGGCCGTTTCGCCGGTCGCCGGTTCGGCCGGCGCGAATTCCCAGTTGGCGCGGCCGGCGGCGTCCTTTTCGAGCAGGGCGTCCACCCCGCGGAGGATGAACCGGTTCACCTCCACGGTGCCGGTCAGCAGCGGAAGCAGGGAGACTTCCGCCTCCACCCGGTCCAGGGCGAGCATCCGCGGCCGCGATCCCCACTCGGCGTTGGACAGGCTGACGCCGTCCACAGTCAGGGACGGGGTGAACGAGATGCCGACCTCGATGTCGCCCTGGATGACCAGATCGCGGCCCGTCGCCGCCTTCGCCTTCTCGGCGATCAGGCCCTTGTATTGATTGAAGTCCATGGTCACGAGGATGCCGATGACGGCGACGATCGCCACCACCAGCAGGCCAATGACCCCGATGAGCGCCTTCTTCATGGATCGATCTCCCAAGCAGAATGCAGGGCGTCCCGCAAGTCGCGGCCGTCGTCGATGACCCGGTACGCCCCGGCATCGATCAGTTCCTGAGTCTCATGGTACCCCCATGCGACGCCGAGCGCAGCCACCTCGGCCGCCCGCGCCATGTGAATATCGTATGTCGTATCGCCGACCATGACCGTCCGCCCGGGACTGGCGCCGGTGTCCGCGATGGCCCGCAGCAACATGTCGGGCGCCGGCTTGCCCGGACCGGAATCGGCCGCCTGAAGGGTCGTGAACAGGTCCAGCAGCCCATGCCGTCGCAGCGTGTTGAGGAGCCCGCGGCGCGACTTGCCGGTGGCGACCCCGAGCAGCCAGCCCTCGTCGGCCAGCCGGTACAGGGTTTCGGTCACGTAGGGAAACATCGGTTCCTCCACGCCGTCGGCCAGCCGGAACGCCGTGAAGTGGCGTTTGTAGGTGTCCGCCAGGTCTTCCCAGGCCGCCGCCCCGGCCTCCGGCCAAAGGCGCCCGATGGCCTCGGCGAGCGGCAGGCCGACCACCCGCCGCACCCGGGCCGGATCGGGCGCCGGCAGGCCCTTTTCGCCGAACGCGGCCGACATCGCGCGGACGATGGACCGCTGGCTGTCGACCAGGGTGCCGTCGCAATCGAACACGGCAAGCCCGAGGGAACTCGGCATTTCGTTCACCCGGCGGTTTCGACGATGGACTTCGACGGAGCGGCGCGCGTTCCGCGTCTTTATTCTATAGCAGGTCGCGCCGCCTGGCGCCCCGTCCGATTGCCTTCCGCGACACGGAAAATTCGGGCATTATTTCCAGTGTCGGCTTGCGTTTCGCGACCTAGGCTGAGAGTCGCGCGTGGCGAGCGTTTAATCGCGCGTCGCTTCCGGATGATCCGGGTCGATGAGCCTGTGAAGATGGACAATCACGTATTTGGTATGGGCTTCGTCGACGCGCGCCTGGCTTGCCGCGCGCCATGCCTTGTGAGCGGTCTCGTAATCGGGGAAAACGCCCACCACATGAAGATTTTCCGGATCCACGAACACATTCTCCGCCGGATCGCGGACCTCGCCGCCGAAAACCAGATGAAGGAGGGGACGGGTCATGGTTCCAGACATCCTTTTCGTGCCGTCGGGTCCGTTCGGCAGCCGGGAGACCGCTCCCGTCCCGCCGGACCCGTTCATCCAGACATCAAACATTCGCCATTGGTTTCGGGCGGCGAATGCGCCATAGTTTAACCTGGGGCTAGGGTTCTTATCAAATTTTCACACAGGCAGGAAAACACGACATGAGGAGACTGACCGTCGGTGTCGCCGCATGCGCCACGCTTCTGACGCTGGCGGCCTGTGGCGAGCCAACCAAGCAGGAACTGGTCGACCGGGCGCGTCAGGCGGAAACCCGCCAGCAGCTCGAGGACGCCCTCGGGAATCCCGACGACCTCTCGAAAATGGGACCGGTGGAGACATGGACCTACACCGCGTCCGACGGATCGGTGACGTTCATCATCACCGGCGACTCAGTGGCCTTGCAGGCCACCGGCGGCCCGTCCGGCGCCCGATAGTGCATCGGGAGGCCTTGGCGTCGTTCCGGGCACCCCGAAACAACGGATGTTTTTGACGAAGTTCAACGAGGTGGGCAAATGAACACTCTTACCAAGCTTTTCGTTCCGGCGACGGCGGCCGTTCTGGTTTCGGCCTGCGCGTCCAACTGGGACATCGACGGCACCAAGGCGATGCAAGGCCCGAACGCGTTCGCGGATGCCCTGAAGTCCGAATACGTCATGCTGGCGACCGTGGAACGGGACGAGGGCGACTGGGCCGACGCCGCGTTCTTCAACAACAAGGGCCGTGCCGCCGCGATGGGCCAGGAGGTCGGCCCGCAGACGGTCGCCGAGCGCGACATCCCGCAAGAGGCGATGGCCGATCTCACCGCCGCCCATGACCGCCTGACCATCGCCCTGGCCGGCGGCAAGGACGGCCAGCCGGCCGCCGCCGCCAAGGCGCAGGCGATGTTCGACTGCTGGCTGCAGGAGCAGGAGGAGAACTTCCAGCCCGACGACATCGCGTTCTGCCGCGACGGCTTCGAGGCCGCCATGGCCGCCCTGAAGCCGACGCCGATGGCCGAGCCGATGCCGCAGAAGCCGATGCCGGCGATGCCGCAGACCTTCGTGATCTACTTCGACTTCGACAGCACCGTGGTCGACGGGGCCGGCATGGCGACCGTCGGCACCATCATCAGCACCTTCAAGGCGATGAACGCCTCCTCGGTGGACATCTCCGGGCACACCGACACCATGGGTTCGGCCGCCTACAACACGGCCCTGGCCCAGAAGCGTGCCGACGCCGTCGCCGCCGCGCTGGGCGGCCAGATCATGGGCGGCATCATCGTCAACGCCTACGGCGAGGGCCGTCTGGCCGTCGAGACCGGCGACGAGGTCAATGAGGGCGCCAACCGCCGCGTCGAGGTGGTCGTTACTCCGTAACCTTTCGGCCGCAAGGTCCGCTTCATCCGGAGACGGCGCCGCCCCGCGCGGCGCCGTCTTCGTTTCGCCAAATGTCCGCTTGACGCCGCGCCGACGCCGTGGTTTCACACCCGGCACGGCGCCTCAACCTGGAGACCGAAATGCGTTCCGGCCCCCTTTTCGCCCCCTTCGTCCTCGCCGGCGGACTCCTTTTCGCCGCCGTGCCGGCCGATGCCCTGTGCGTCAACAACGGCACCGGAATCCCGGTCCGGATCGACGTGCTGGTCGGCGGTGAGTTCAAGGCGCGCGTCGACCCCGGCGAGATGCGCTGCTGTTCGTGGGAGGACGCGACCTGCAATTCCGGCCTTCGGCGGTTCGCCAGCCTGCAGTTCGTGGTCACCGCCCTGACCGGGCCGCAGGTCAGGACCGGGGTCTGCCGGGGCAGCATCCCGGCCTCCTACGAAATCCAGATCCGCCAAACCGAGGCGCAAAGGATCCGCTGCGTGGGCGTCAGGTAGCCGGCGGATCCGGATCGTCGGCCCACGGCGTCTGCGCGGCGTCGAACCCGAGCGCCGCGAACGTGTCGGCCATCGCGGGCGGGAGCGGCGCGGTCAGGGTCAGCACCGTGCCGCCGGGCCTCGGCAGGACGAGGCGTCGCGCATGCAGATGCAGCGCGCGGGCGCCCGGCAACCCCTCCAGGAACGCCGCCCGTCCGGCGTATTTGCCGTCCCCGAGGATCGGCGTGCCGATGGCGGCGCAGTGGACGCGCAGCTGGTGGGTGCGTCCGGTCAGCGGTTCCAGGGCCAGCCAGGCCGCCTTGTCGGACGCCGCATCCACGGTCCGATAGAGGGTGACCGCCGGCCTGCCCTCCGCCGCGTCGATCGCCACCCGCTCGCCGCCGCGCCCCGGCCGCTTGGCCAGCGGCGCGTCGATCCGCCCGTCGCGCGGGCGCGGCTCGCCGACCGCCACCGCCCAATAGAGCTTGCGTGCCGCCCGCGACCGGAAGGCCGCCGCCAGGTCGCGCGCCGCCGCCGCCGAGCGGGCCAGGACCAGAACCCCCGACGTGTCCTTGTCCAGCCGATGCACCAGGCGCGGCCGTTCGCCGGCCCCGAACCGCAGGCCGTCGAGCAGGCCGTCCAGATGGCGATGGGTGCCGCTGCCGCCCTGCACCGCCAGCCCGGCCGGCTTGTCGATCGCCAGCAGGGCGGCGTCCATGTGCAGGACCCGGTCGCGCAGCGCGGCCACCTGCCGGGGATCGGGCGGCGGCGCCTCCGACCGCACCGGCGG
>JANQGL010000066.1 GCA_028277325.1 Magnetospira sp. | reverse complement strand
CCGTCGCGCCATTGAAGATCCATTGACAGCCCCTCCATCAGTGTGAATCTTCAGTCTTCACGCAACATCTTGAATAATTCGTTACTTTTTTGACGCAGTAAGACTAGTGCAGCGATCCAAACGAAAGATTCGGGCGAAGGTCGACATTCGTTTGGTGAATCGCCGCACAAACAAATGCCTGACTGGGGCGCCGGGCCGACAAAAGGTGCACCTTTTGTCGGAGTCGGTGCACTAGTCGTCGGCCAGCAGGCTGCGCCCGGCGTCGGTCAGCTTGCAGACCAGCCAATCGGGCTTCAACGGATTGGCGAACCAGGGCTCGGCCCAACCGTTCTGGACGCAGGCCCGAACCGTGCGTTCGTTGATTTTCTGCCCGTTCTCGTCGAACAGCGGCAGTTTGCCGCCCGGTTCGCCGAGGCCGCGGCGCAGCCACCGCCGCTGCGGGGCGGTGGGGCGGATATCGCGCGTGGGGTCGATCGCGGACGACATGGGCGGGATCCATGTTTGACTGTCTTCCGCGGTCATGTTAGGCGAATCTTAACTTTCCGCAAGTCTCGCCATGTTTCGCCGGGAGCGTGCCATGTCCGCGACCCTGATCTACATCACCACCGCCGACCGGGACGAGGCCGAGCGACTCGGCGACGCGTTGATCGCGGCGCGCCTGGCCGCCTGCGTGAACATCCTGCCGGGGATGACCTCGATGTTCCATTGGAACGGTCAGGTCGAACGGGCGACCGAATGCGTGCTGATCGCCAAGACCCGCGACGACCTGGTGGCGGCGCTCACCGACAAGGTGCGCGACCTGCACAGCTACGACTGCCCCTGCGTGGTCGCGGTGCCGATCGTCGCCGGCAATCCGGCGTTCCTCGATTGGATCGCCGCCGAGACGGCCCCGGCCTGAACGGCCGCCGGACCGGGGCGTCAGTCGAGCAGTCGGCGGAACTCGATTTTCGGGCAGCGGTCCATGACCACCTGGAGGCCGGCCGCCCGGGCCCGGTCGGCGGCCGCGTCGTGGCGCACCCCCAACTGCATCCAGACCGCCCGGAACCCCTTGTCGGGCGCCAGGCGGACCGCCTCGTCGGTCACCTGGCCGGCCGCCTCGGAGGCCCGGAAGATGTCCACCATGTCGACCGGGCCGGCGACCTCGGCCAACGCGGCGACCACCGTCTCGCCGTTGATCTCGCCGCCCGCCAGGCCCGGATTGACCGGGATCACCCGGTATCCCTTGGTCTGCAGGAACCGCATCACTTCGTTGCTGGGGCGGTCCGGTTTCGGCGAGGCGCCCACCAAGGCAATGGTCCGCACCCGGCGCAGCAGGTCACGAATGTCGTCGTCGGTCATCGCGTCATCTCCCGGTCCAGGCGGGCATCGGACGTTTTTCGGTGAACGCCGCGAGGCCCGCCTTGGTGTCCTCGGTCATCAGGTTGTCGGCCATCGCGCGCACCGCCGAGGCGTAGGCCGCTTCCAGGTCCTCGTCGACCTGCCGATAGAAGGCCTGCTTGCCCATGGCGATGGCGGCCGGCGACTTGTCGCGGATGCGGGCCGCGAACTCCGCCACCAGATCGTCCAGTTCGGCGGCCGGCGCGACCCGGTTGACAAGCCCCAGGTCGCGCGCCGTCCCGGCGTCCACGAAGTCCCCGGTCAACAGCATTTCCATCGCCATCTTGCGCGGCAGGTTGCGGGCCAGGGGGACGCCCGGGGTGCTGCAGAACAGGCCGAGGTTGATTCCGGAGGTGGCGAATCGGGCTTCGGTGGCGGCCACCGCGAGATC
>JANQGL010000394.1 GCA_028277325.1 Magnetospira sp. | reverse complement strand
GGCCGGACTGCGGGTCAAGGTCAACACGGTGGTGCAGCGCGGCGTCAATGCGGCGCAGATTCCCGGGATGATCGGCTGGTGCGTCGCCAATGGCCATGACATCAGCCTGATCGAACTGATGCCCATGGGACCGGACGGCGCCAGGATCCTCGACCGCTTCCTGCCCCTGGCCGAGGTCCGGGAGGCCTTGACCGAACGGTTCGGCCTCGTCCCCAGCGACCATCGCACCGGCGGCCCGTCCAGGTACTGGCAGGTGCCGGGCAGCGCCACCCGGGTCGGCTTCATCGCCCCGACCACCTGCGGTTTCTGCGGCGACTGCAACCGCATCCGGGTGACCTCCGACGGCTGGCTCTATCCCTGCCTGGGCCAGGACAGGCGGCACGACATCAAGGCGCCGCTGCGCGCCGGTCCCGACAACGAGCGGCTGATCGCCCGCATCCTCGAAGCGATGGGCCGCAAGCCGCGCGAGCACCACTTCGGACAGGCCCTGGACGAGGCGCGGGCCGGCGTGACGTCCACCTTGCGGCGCGGCCTGAGCGTGACCGGCGGATGAGCGGGCCGCGCCGGCTCGACGATCTGCTGGCCGACCTGGCCGACCGCCTGCGCCCGGTGGTCGGCCGCGAGCGGGTCGGCCTGGACGATCTCCCCGGCCGCCGCCTGGCCGAGGACGTCGCGGCCCGCCTGTCGATGCCGCCCTGGGACAATTCGGCCATGGACGGCTACGCCCTGCGGGCGGCCGACCTCGCGGCCGACCGCGACACGGTCCTGCCGGTGGTCGGGAGCGCGGCGGCCGGGCATCCGCTCGCCGGGCCGGTGCCGCCCGGCGCGGCGGTCCGCATCTTCACCGGGGCGCCGGTGCCCGACGGCCTCGATACCGTCGTCATCCAGGAAAACGTCTCCCGCGACGGCGATACCCTGCGCATCCCGCCCGGTGCGGTGCGGCCGGGCGCCAATCTGCGCCGCGCCGGCGAGGATTTCACGGCCGGCCGGACGGTCCTCGCCGCCGGCACCCGGCTCGACCCGCGCCACGTCGCGCTGCTGGCCTCGGCCGGCCACGACTCGGCGGCGGCTTTCGAAAGACTGCGGGTGGCGGTGTTTTCGACCGGCGACGAACTGGTGCCGCCCGGCACCCCGCCCGGCCCGGGACGGATCGCCGACTCCAACCGCCCCATGGTGGCCGCCCTGGTCCGCCAAGTCGGCTGTCGGGTCACCGACCTGGGATGCCTGCCGGACGACCCGGACCGGGTCCGGTCGGCGCTGGCCGGCGCGGCGCGCGACCATGACGTCCTGGTCACCTCGGGCGGCGTCTCGGTGGGCGACGCCGACCACGTGACGGCGACGGTCGCGGCGCTTGGCCATCTGGACTCCTGGAAGGTGGCGATGAAACCGGGCAAGCCGCTGGCCCTCGGGCGGCTCGACGGGGGCGGCGGCCGGACGGCGTATTTCCTCGGCCTGCCCGGAAACCCGGTGTCGGCCTTCGTCACCTTCTGCGTGATCGGGCGGGCGGTGCTGGCCCGCCTCGGGGGCGCCCCGGCCGACGTCTTCGCGTTGCCGTTCCGCCCGGCGCGGCTGGCCGACCCGATCGGCCGCAAACCGGGCCGCCGGGAGTTCCTGCGGGTGGTCCTGGAGGCCGACGGCGCGGCGCCGCCGCTGGCGCGGGTGCCGGCCAACCAGGGCTCGGCGACCCTGTCCACCCTGTGCGGCTCCAACGCCCTGCTCGACCTGCCGGACGGCACCGCCCGGCTGGACC
>JANQGL010000359.1 GCA_028277325.1 Magnetospira sp. | reverse complement strand
CCATGCGGGCGACGTTGAGGATCGCCCGCCGGGTCCACTCCTCCGGATCGCGGTAGACCCGGTCCACCTCTTCCTGGCAGCGGATGTAGGATTCGTAGTCGGCCATGTGCATGTAGGTGTCGTTGCCCCACAGCAGGGCGTCCACCACGTCGCGGTAGCGGTTGGAATCGCCGTCCGAGAAATGGCCGTGGCCGATCATGTCGAGGACCCGGCGCAGTTCGCCGTTGCCGTTGTAGTACTGCCAGGGGTCGTAGCCTTGACTGCGGCGATCGTGCACCTCCTGCGTGGTCAGGCCGAAGATGAAGATGTTCTCGGCCCCCACCTCGTCGCGGATCTCGATGTTGGCGCCGTCCAGGGTGCCGATGGTCAGGGCGCCGTTGAGGGCGAACTTCATGTTGCCGGTGCCCGACGCCTCCATGCCGGCGGTCGAGATCTGCTCCGAGAGGTCGCTGCCGGGAATCACCGTCTCGGCCACCGTCACGTTGTAGTTGGGCACGAACACCACGCGCAGCCGGTCGTTGACCAGGGAATCGTTGTTGACCACGTTGCCCACGTCGTTGATCAGGCGGATCACCTGCTTGGCCATGTGATAGCCGGCCGCCGCCTTGCCGCTGAAGATCACCGTGCGCGGCAGGAAATCTCCGCCCGGGTTGTCGCGCATGCGGTTGTAGCGGGTGATTACGTGCAGCACGTTGAGGAGCTGGCGCTTGTACTCGTGCATCCGCTTGACCTGGGTGTCGAACAGCGACTCCAGGCGGACGTCCATGTCGTTGGTCGCCTTGATCAGGTCGACCAGCCGCTGCTTGGCCTGCTGCTTGACGTCGCGGAAGCGGGCCCGGAACGCGGCGTCCTCGGCGTGCGGCGCCAGGTCGACCAGACGGTCGAGGTCGGTCACCCAGCGGTCGCCGATGGCCTCGGTGATCAGGTCGGCGAGCGGCGGGTTGGCCTCCAGGAGCCAGCGGCGCGGGGTGATGCCGTTGGTCTTGTTGACGATCATGTCCGGGTACAGGCGGTGGAAGTCGGGGAACAGATGCGTTTTCAGCAGCCCGGTGTGGATTTCCGCGACCCCGTTGACCCTGTGGCTGCCGACGATCGCCACGTGGGCCATGCGGATGGTCCGCCGGCCGTCGTCGACCAGCGACATGCGGCCCAGGATGCCGGGATCGTTCGGCGCCTTCCGGCGGACGTCGGCCAGGAACACCTCGTTCATGTGATAGATCAGGTTCAGGTGGCGCGGCAGGATCGACTTGATGAGGTCGATCGACCACATCTCCAGGGCTTCCGACATCAGGGTGTGGTTGGTGTAGGCGAAGGTGCCGCGGGTGATCTCCAGCGCTTTCTCGAACGAGTAATGGTGCTGGTCGATCAGGAGGCGCATCAGTTCCGGAACGGCGAGCGCCGGATGGGTGTCGTTGAGCTGGATCGCCACCCGGTCCGGCAGGTTGTCCAGGCTGTCGCTTTCCCGCAGGTGGCGGACCACGATGTCCTGCATCGAGGCGCTGACGAAGAAATATTCCTGGCGCAGGCGCAGCATCTGGCCCTCGCGGGTGGTGTCGGCCGGATAGAGCACCTTGGTCAGGCTCTCCGACTGCGCCTTGCGGCCGACCGCGCCGATGTAGTCGCCCACGTTGAAGCTCAGCAGGTCGAACTCGGCGGTGGCGCGGGCCGACCACAGGCGCAGGTTGCCGGCCTTGTCGTTGCCGTAGCCGGAGATCGGCATGTTGTAGGCCAGCGCCAGCACGTCGTCGGTGTCGACCCATTCGTTGATCTCGCGGCCCTGGCTGTCGCGGTAGGAGTTCAGGCGGCCGCCGAACCGCACCCGGTAGATCACGTTGGGGCGTTCGAATTCCCAGGGGTTGCCGTGGCGCAGCCAGTGGTCGGGGGTTTCCTGCTGCTGGCCGTGGTCGATCTTCTGGTGAAACATGCCGTAGTCGTAGCGCAGCCCGTAGCCATAGCCCGGGTAGCTGTGGGTGGCCATGGAGTCCAGGAAGCACGCGGCGAGACGGCCGAGGCCGCCGTTGCCGAGCGCCGCGTCCACCTCCACGTCCTGCACCGCCTTGAGGTCTTGTCCGAATTCGCCCAGCACCTCGGCCGCGACGTCGCGCAGGTCCAGGTTCAGCAGATGGTTCATCAGGCTGCGCCCGATCAGGAACTCCATCGACAGGTAGTAGACCCGCTTGGCGCGGGACTCGCGCTGCGTCCGCTTGGCGCGGATGTAGGCCTCCGACAGGAGGCCGCGCACGCAGTAGGCGAGCGCGTAGTACCAGTCCCGGGTGGTCGCCTCGCTGGGGTCCCGGCCCACCCCGTGCACCATGTAGAACAGCAGGGCTTCCTTGAGGGCGGCGGGATCGCGAAGATCGCCCTCGGTCGGGCGGGCGGCGAGGGCGTCGGTCGTTTCCAGGTCCATGGGGCACCTCTTTCGCTGATGGCGTTGATCAGGGGTCCTAGGTCGCGGTCTCGATGGTCTTGCGGTACAGGTCGCGGTAGGCGCGCGCCGCCCGCGTCCAGCCGAAGTCCTGCTGCATGGCGCGTCGCAGCGCGGCCCGCCAGGCGTCGCGGTCGGCATAAAGGGCGAACGTCCGCTCCAGCGCCGACCACAGGCCGACCACGGACGCGGTGTCGAACAGGATGCCGGTGCCGTGCGGCTCGCGGACGTCGATCACCGTGTCGGCCAGGCCGCCGGTCCGCCGCACCACCGGCAGGGTCCCGAACCGCATGGCATAGAGCTGGGTCAGGCCGCAGGGCTCGAAGCGGGACGGCACCAGAAGGGCGTCGGAGGCCGCCTGGATGCGGTGGGCGAGGGGTTCGTCGTAGCCGACCTGCACCGCCACCGATCCCTTGCGGGCCTCGGCCAGGGCCATGTAGGCGGTTTCCTCGGCCGGATCGCCGGACCCAAGCACCACCAGTTGGCCGCCCGCCGCGATCAGGCGGTCGGCCACCGCCAGCACCAGGTCGAGACCCTTCTGGTCGGACATCCGGCTGACCACCCCGAACAGCGGCGCCTCGGCCTTCGGGTCCAGGTCCATCCGCATCTGCAGGTCGCGTTTGCAGGCCGCCTTGCCTTCGACGGCGCCGTCGACGCCGTAGTTGCGGATCAGGTTCGGATTGCGGGACGGGTCCCAGATCTCGTAGTCGGCGCCGTTCAGGATGCCGCTCAGATGCGCCTTGCGATGCCGCAGCAGGCCGTCCAGGCCGGCCCCCATCTCGGGAGTCTGGATCTCGCGGGCATAGGTGGGGCTGACCGTGTTGACGCGGTCGGCGAACTGCAGGCCGCCCTTGAGGAACGACGCCTGGCCATGAAACTCGATCCCGTCGATCCGGAACAGCTCCGGGCTCAGACCCACCTCCTCCAGGATCGTGCGCGGGAACCGGCCCTGGAACAGGATGTTGTGGATGGTGATCAGGCTGCCCGGACCGGGGCCGCGCCACTGTTTCAGATAGACCGGCGCAAGCCCGGCCTGCCAATCGTTGGCGTGCACCACGGCCGGCAGCCAGGCCCGCCCGTCGCCCACCTTGCCCAGGTAGGCGGCGGCCCATGACAGGGTCGCGAACCGGCGGTGGTTGTCGGGCCAGTCGGCGCGCCCCGCATCGTTGTAGGGGCCGCCGGGGCGGTCGAACAGGGCCGGGCAATCGACCAGCCACAGCGGGACCCCGTCCGGCATCCGCGCGGCGATCAGGCGGGTGCGCCCGAATCCCAGCGGATCGCCCAGATCCGGCCCGTCGGTCCGTCCCTCCGCGCGCTCCATCGCCGCCGGGTAGCCGGGCATGATCACCCGCACGTCCAGCCCCTCGGCGATCAGTGCCGCCGGAAGCGCCCCGGCGACGTCGCCCAGGCCGCCCGTCTTGACGAGCGGGTGCGCCTCGGAGGTCACGAACAGAACCTTCATTTCCCTTATTCCAACGACATAAACGGCGGTTTCACCCTAGAATAAACGATACACGCAGGTGAAACACAATGCGCCTATGTTCAAGCGAGGAAAAATCAGCCAAGATTACGCGATCCGGTCGCGAATGTCCCGCACTCCTTCGCGGGAATGACCGGAACGAACCGCGAAGAGGGAGAGTGGAAACGCCATGCAGGCCAATTTTGCGCGAAAGCCTTACGACCTGAATGCCGCCTTGCGCGAAACCATCGCCCTGATCCTGGCCGGCGGCCGCGGCAGCCGGTTGATGAACCTGACCGATTCGGAGGCCAAGCCGGCGGTGCCGTTCGGCGGCAAGTTCCGGATCATCGATTTCCCGCTGTCGAACTGCGTCAACTCGGGCATCCGGCGCATCGCGGTGCCGACCCAGTACCGGGCCCACACCCTGATCCAGCATATCCAGCGCGGCTGGAACTTCCTGGCCCCCGAGCTGGGCGAATACGTGGAAGTCTGGCCGGCCCAGCAGCAGACCCGCGAGGAGTCCTGGTATCGGGGCACCGCCGACGCGGTATACCAGAACCTGGACCTGGTCCGCGCCCGCAATCCGCGCTACGTCCTGATCCTGGCCGGCGACCACGTCTACAAGCAGGACTATTCCATCATCCTCGCCCAGCACATCGAACGCGGCGCCACGGTCACCGTGTCCTGTGTCGACGTGCCGCTGGACGACGCCCGCGCCTTCGGGGTGGTCGGCGTCGACACCACCGACCGGATCACCGATTTCGTGGAGAAACCCAACGAGCCGCCGTCGGTCCCGGACCAGCCCGACCGCGCCTTCGCCAGCATGGGCATCTATCTGTTCGATGCCGACCTGCTCTATCACCACCTGGAGCGGGACGCCCACCTGGCCGGGTCGTCGCGCGACTTCGGCAAGGACCTGATCCCCTACCTGGTCGCCGACGGGGCACCGATCTACGCGCACCGGTTCCGCGACTCCTGCGTCACCTGCACCGGCCAGAAGCCCTATTGGCGCGACGTGGGGACCGTGGACGCGTTCTGGGAGGCCAACATCGACCTGACCAGCGTGTGGCCGGAACTCGATCTCTACGATCCGCGCTGGCCGATCCTGTCGTTGCAGGAGCAGCGGCCGTCCGCCAAGTTCGTGTTCGACGACGACGACCGGCGCGGCCTCGCCCTCGATTCCGTGGTCTCGGCCGGGTGCATCGTGTCCGGCGGCACGGTGCGCCGGTCGCTGCTGTTCAACAACGTGCGGGTCAACTCCTACACCCTGGTCGAGGATTCGGTGGTGCTGCCGAACGCCGAAATCGGACGCCGCGCCCGCCTCCGCAAGGTGCTGCTGGACCGCGATTGCCGGATCCCCGAGGGACTGGTGATCGGCGAGAACCCCGACTGGGACGCCGAGCATTTCCTGCGCACCCCGAAAGGGGTGGTGCTGGTCACCCAGCCGATGCTCGACGCCCTGCCCGGATAATCCGGGCTACAGCAGACCGTAGACCATCCGTCCGCCGACGGTCAGCAGGAACACCGCGAACCCCTTGCGCAGCAGGTCCGGATCGAGGGCGTGGGCCAGCCGCGCGCCGAGCGGCGCCGCGGCCACCGAGGCCGGCACCAGACAGGCGAATCCCAGCAGGTTGACGTAGCCCACCGACAGCGGCGGCCGTCCGTCGAGGCCGAGGCCGGTGACTGCGAAGCCGACCGCGCCCGGCAGCGCGATGATCAGGCCGATCGCCGCCGCGGTGCCGACGGCGCGGCGGATCGGGCGGCCGCACATCACCTGCGCCGGCACGCTGAACGTGCCGCCGCCGATCCCGAGCAGGGCCGAGATGGCGCCGATGCCGAGACCGATCGCCGGCGACCAGGGGGCCGGCGGCAGGCCGTCGCGCAGCGCCTTGTCCTCGGAGCCGGTGAACAGCCGGATCGCCATCAGGAAGGCCACGACGGCGAACAGGCCGGTCAGGGCGCGGCCGCCGAGCACCGTGGCCAGCCCGGTCCCCAGCGCCACGCCGACCACCACCCAGGGCCCCCAGGCACGCAGTACCGACGGGTCCACGGCACCGCGTTTCCAGTGGGCGCGGGCCGAGGACAGGCCGGTCGGCAGGATCACCGCCAGGGACGTCCCGACCGCCGCGTGCATGCGCACCGCCTCGTCGATTCCGAGCAGGGCGAAGACCTGGTACAGGGCGGGGACCATGACGATGCCGCCGCCGATGCCCAGCAGCCCGGCCAGGACACCCGCCACGCCGCCCGCCGCCAGCAGGGCGGCGGCGAAAACCGCCAGGGTGGTCGGGTCCAGGCCGGTCATCGGGCTCTACGGGGTCCGCGAAAAATCCAGGGGTTCGAATCGTGCGTTTCGTTACATTATCGGAACCGCCGAGCCATGGCCAGAATTCGCCATGCTGACAAACACTCCCTCGGTAACCAACATAAAATCAATAGGTTAGGGCGTTCCGGGAAACAAAAGCTGGACAGGGTGGTGTCCGCAAGCGAAAGATAATCCCAAAAAAGAAAATTTAATTATTCTAATAATTGGTTTCAGTGGAGCCCGCCCGTATATGCTTCGGATCGCCACCAGACTCCGCTTGTCCGCGTCGACCGCTGTTTTCGTCTCTCACTTGGCGCTGTTTGGTCTTCTGCAGGAGCATCACCTGGATGCCCTCGTCATTTCCTTCGCGGTCAATCTGGTCGTCGTTTACGTCTCCGCGCCCTACTTCACCGCCTGGCTGTTCACCAAGGACGTGGAACGGATCCGGAACTTCGTCGAGGCGCTCAAGACCGGCGATCTGAAGGTACGCCTTCCGGTGCGCTCCGATCCGATGATCGAGGACGACATCAACGAACTGAACCAACTCAACCAGTCGCTCAACTGGATGGCGCGGCAGATCGAGATCCGCGAACAGGCGGTCCAGACGCAACTCGCCGAGGTCGGGCAGCGGGAAAAGGAACTCAAGGACCTGGTCGTGCGCGATCCGATGACGCGGCTGTTCAATCGTCAGTACTTTCACGACGCGGTCACCCATGCACTCTATCAGTTGCAGCGTCACAAGCGCCCGTTTGCGGTGGCCCTGATCGACATCGATCTGTTCAAGGCCATCAACGACACCCATGGACACCTGGCCGGGGATGCCGTGATCCTCGATCTGGCCGGCCTGTTGGGCCGCCACGTCCGCGACGAGGACGTGGTGGCACGGATCGGCGGAGAGGAGTTCGCAATCCTTGTCGCCAACGCGGAGACCGACACCGCGCGCTCCATCCTCGCCCGCATTCGCCATGCGGTCGAGAACATGGAGGTGGGCCTCGATGACGGGCGGATCCTACGGATCACGGTGAGCATCGGGTTGGCGACCGCGCAATTCGATGACCGCCAAACCGGGGACGACCTGTTTCATCGGGCGGACGTGGCGCTCTATCACGTCAAGCGCAACGGACGAAACGGGTTGATGCTCTGGCAGAACCTGAGTGCATCGACCTGATAACCGTCGAGCGGGACGGGGCGCCGTGCGGCGGTCGTCGCGACCCGCGAGGACGGCGGGATCGGTCCTCGGTTCGCGACAAGGTCCTTGGGGCCGGCGGTGGTCGGTGGTAGTGAGGAGCCGATGTCCGAACTCGCGATCCCCCCGGCCTTGGGGCCCCTGGTCGATCTGGTGTTCCTCGCCGCCACCGGCTCCGACGCCTGGCACGGCAGCCGGTTCCGCGCCGCCGACGGCGAGGCGGACCCGGTGCGGCTGCTGTTCGGCGCCATCGCCGCCCTGTTCTTCATCGCCGTGCTGCTGCGCGACGTGCTGGGCGTGATCGACTTCTGAGTCCCCGATGCGGTTCCCGACCCCTTCGACCCGCCCGGGGCCTTGCGTCCACTGCGCCACACGGCCGCGATGCCCTGGATTTATGCTTTCGCGTTAAACCACAAGCCGATTTCACACTATTTCATATGTATAATATCGGCCCGGATCGGAACTCTTGCCGGCCCGCCGGGCGTGCGCTATGCTGCGCCGATGGAACATAGACCGAACATCGGAGGCCCGGCCCCCCTGCGGCGGGGTGTCTGCCGCTTGCTCGCCGACATGGACCAGGCGGTCCTGGTGGAGTTCAAGCTCGCCAACGGCCGTCGCCTCGACGTGATGGGCCTGGACGCGCGGGGCCGCTTCACCGGCGTGGAGATCAAGTCGGGACCGGCCGACTTCCGGTCCGACGGCAAATGGCCCGAGTATCTGCCGTTCTGCGACCGGTTCCTGTTCGCGGTCGATCCGGCGTTTCCGGTCCACCTGTTGCCGGACGGTTGCGGCGTGATGGTCGCCGACGCCTGGGGCGCGCGCGTGGTCCGTGCCGCCCCGCCGACCCCCATCCAGGCGGCCCGCCGCCGCGCCCAGACCCTGGTCTTCGGGCGCGTCGCGGCGCGGCGGTTGAACCGGGCGGCGCCGACCGATATCGCGCCGCCATGATCAAGTTAAGGAATCCGCAACGGCTTTCCCCCATATTGCGACGAAGTATAGTTTAAGGTGAGTCGAATCATGAACGCGACCTTCGGTGACGGCGCCTCGCGTCCCGGCGTCGGCTGGTGCGGCGACATGACCGACGACGGGATGCCGATCGACCGTCCGCCGCAGGATCGCGAACGCGACCTGGAGCGGGCCAACGCCGATCTGCGCCAGTTCGCCTATGTGGCCTCGCACGACCTCCAGGAACCGTTGCGCATGATCGGCAGCTACCTGGATCTCGTCCGGGCCCGCCTCGGCGACCGCGGAGACCCGGAAGTCCTCGAGTTCCTCGGCTACGCCCAGGACGGGGCGCGGCGCATGCGGCAACTGATCCGCGGCCTTGCCGAGTATACCCGCCTCGACGCCCGGCCGCCGGAATTCGCGCCGGTCGCCATGGACGCCGTGCTGGACGGGGTCCTGCGCGATCTGGCCCTGTGCATGGAAGACTGCGGTGCCCGGGTGGCGCTGCCCGAATCCCTGCCGGTCGTGGCCGGCGACCCGGTGCTGCTCGCCCAGGTGTTCCACAACCTCCTGGTCAACGCGATGAAGTACCGGCATCCGGACCGGCCGCCGGAAATCCGCCTCGCGGCGCGCCGCGCCGGCCCGCATTGGGTGTTCTCGGTGGCCGATAACGGGATCGGCATTCCGTCCGCGGCGCTGGATCGGGTGTTCCTGCTGTTTCAGCGCCTCAACGCGAAACCCGACGCCGAGGGATCCGGCATCGGTCTGGCCCTGGTCCGCAAGATCGTCGAGGAACACGACGGTCGGGTCTGGGCCGCCTCGGTGCCCGGCGAGGGCAGCACCTTCCATGTGGCGCTGCCGGCGAAGGAAACCGCCTGAGCCTTCACGCGAACTTGCGCGGCCGCTTCCGCCTCGCCCTTCGAGGCTCCTTCGGGGGCCGCCTCAGCAGCTGTGTTTTTTTCAGAGCTGGAGGACATGGGTCTTTTGGTCCCGGGCCATGGCATTGAGCTGAACGATCATTTTTCTCAGGAGGGCGGTGATGGCGACCTTATGCGGTTTTCCTGCCGGTCGAGATATCACGGGGCGACGCGGCCCCGACGGAGCCGTCGTCGGCGGCGGCGGATGGCCGTGTGGTGATTGACCTTGCCGGCGGCCGCCGCATCGTTGCCGAGGGGCGGTTCGACGGCGAGGCCCTCGGTCGGATGCTGAAGGCCTGGCTGTCGTGATCCCGGGTCCGGTGAACACGCGGGTGTGGCCGGCGGCGGCCGCAGGGCATCTTCCTCCCGATGCGCCGATCGAGGTCCGGTTCCAGGACGAGGCCCGGGTCGGGCGGAAGAACGGCCTCGCGTCCCAGTGGGCGAAGAGGGGCACGCGGCCCCGCCGGGTCAAGGACCTGCGCTACAAGAACGCCTGTATCTTCGGCGCCGTCTGCCCGGCCCGCGGGACCGGCGCCGGGCCGGTGATGCCGTTCGCCGACACCGACGCCATGAACAGGCATCTCGAGGAGATCGGCCGGACCGTGGCCGGGGGCGCCCATGCGGTCCTGTCGATGGACCGGGCCGGACGGCACACCACGGGCGAATTGGAAATGCCCGAGACCATTCTCCCGGTCTTCCTGCCGCCCCGGTCTCCCGAGCTCAATCCCGTCGAGAACATCTGGCAATACATCCGCGACAACCGGCTCTCCAACAGGGTGTTCGAAACCTGCGACGACATCGTCGAGGCCTCCTGCGAGGCCTGGAACAAGCTCATCGACACACCCAGGAAGATCGTGTCCATCGGTTTGCGTCAATGGGCCGGCGCAGGTTGATCACCCTCGGAACCCGCCCCGCCGTCAACACCGTTCAGACGGTCATGGAGGCTCCGCAAGGGGCCATCAGGTTCAGCCCCGGGACCCTCCCCGAGGCCGATGTTGCCCTCCTGGTCAACGGCCATATCAAGCGGGGCGAACATTCCTTTCTGTCCCAGATTGGAGCAACCCAGGGGATCGATCCGAAGGCGATTGCCCAGGCCCTCATGGGCAGCCGGTCATCCAGCAATGGGGCACGGCGGCTAAAGTGGACAGCCGGCTGCTCCAGCCGGGAGACTTGGCGCTCCAGGCAGGCGACCCGCTCTTGGAAGCCGTCCGAGACCTTGGCATCACCCAGTACGGCAAGCGGGCGCGGGGCTATCCGTTCTCCCGTCTCGACAAGCTGCGGGCGATTGTCTTCCTGGTGTCCGGGCAGCAGGTCCGGTCCCCGGTATCATCCCCCGGTCTTCTCCATCATGGGGAAGGCTGGGGGATTTTTTCACGGGCGGAGGGGGCGTGATATTCGCGATTGCGCCACGCCGCGTGTAAGTGTCAGGATGACATACACACGCTCTACACTTACGCGATATCGTGGATTTATGTTGTTTTTCAAAGCGTTGTCGAGGAGGCTTTTTAATCCAGTCTCCCCGACCAATCGAGGATTTTCTGAAGCAGGTAATGAAGGCCCCGCCTAATCGTTGCGACCGTCCGCGTGCCGCCGGCGCACGTCGTCGACGAAACCGTCGAACGGCGTCCAGCGCAATTCGGCCGGGCCGTCGGTCCGATCGCAGGTGCGGGTGAACGACGCGACGTTCACCCGTTCGGGAATCCGGCCGTCGATTTCCACCACGCCGTTGAAGGTCAGCCGCCAGGCCACGTCCAGGCACATCCCGCGCGGCACCCCCTGGGCGGTCACCCGCACCCGGCCATCCACCGTCCGGGCCGACAGGGTGCCGCCGAACACGTGGGCGTGCGGCGTCGGGGTGACGATCGTGGCGACGATCTCGTCGACCAGCCATTCCGGGTCCGGTTCGCCCTCCCGCGTGACCAGCCAGCTCGCCAGCCCGAGCAGGGCGACGGTGGCGAGCGCCGCGGCGACCCATCCGGCGGTCCGCGTCCGCCCCTGCCGCTGCCGGCGTTCGGCAAGCTTGCCGCCCCGCGCGGCCATGCGCGCCTTCTTGCGGACATAGGCCTTGGCCTTCAGGACCCGCCGCCGCTTGATGCCGCGCAGGACCTCGATCACCGATTCCCGCGCCTCGGCCAGCTTCTCGGCCGGCAGGTCGGGCGGCGCCAGGCGGTCGAGGTCGGCGAGCAGCACCTTGGTCACCGCCTCGTCGCCCTCGCGGGTGTGCAGCATGCGGACGATGGCCACGGCCGAGCCGTGGAGCGCCCGCGCACTTCGGGCCTCGGCGACCAGCGGCAGCAGGCCGTTGGACGGATGCTCGAACACCGTTTCCCAATCGGTCGTTCCGTCGGCCGTTTTCGGCCAGGCCGGTTTGCCGTCGGTCATGCCTGTCACCCGCCCGTTCGGTTGCATCGGGGATCGGACGCCCGCCTCCGAGTATTCCGGACCGATCGCGGCAGGGCAAAGCTTTCGGTTCGGGCGTCACCCGTCCGGCCGCCGGCGCCGGCATCCTCGTGCCGGATTTCCGTTTCCGCGATGGCGATCCGAGGATCGTCGAAAAACCCGCCCCCCCCCCGCGATTCGTCGAGATTGACCGCCGGGGTGGCGAATTCCTCGTGAAGGCGCCTGCGTCTGCGCAGGGAACAGTCCTTGCGTTCAAGGATGGCGGCGCGACGTCGACACCCCCCCCCGACTCTCTTCGCTTGCATTATGGCGCCTTGCCGTCAAAACGGCAATCCGGCGCGTCACGTTCCGGCGCGCCGGCGGCGGGCGCCGGAGGAGCGCTCGTCCGGACGTCGAAGCTTGACTCGCCGTGACGTGACCACCATGTCTTTGCGCGGAGAAGCGCCGCCGCAAGGCGCCATTCGCAGGCAATTAGGGGACGATACGAAACATGACGGAGCGGGTGACCGTGGGCGGACTGAAGGTCGCCCGGGTGTTGTACGATTTCATCGAGACCGAGGTCTTGCCGGGGCTGGAGGTCTCCTCGGACACGTTCTGGGGCGGCCTTGAGGGCCTCGTCGACGAGCTCGGGCCCCGCAATCGGGAGCTGCTGGCGATCCGCGACCGGATGCAGGCGCGGATCGACGCCTGGCATGTCGAGCGGCGCGGCCGGCCGCTGGATCCCGCCGCCTACCGGGCGTTCCTGGAGGAGATCGGCTATCTGGTTCCGGAGCGGGACCCTTTCACCATCACGACCGGGAACGTGGACCCGGAGATCGCCCGCATCGCCGGGCCGCAGCTCGTGGTGCCGCTGGACAACGCCCGTTACGCCCTGAACGCCGCCAACGCCCGCTGGGGCAGCCTCTACGACGCCCTCTACGGGACCGACGTCGTGTCCGAGGAGGGCGGTCTGCGGCGCGGCGGCGCCTACAACCCGGCGCGCGGCGCGGCGGTGGTCGCCGAGGCGATGCGGTTCCTCGATGCCGCGGCGCCGCTGGCCACCGGCCGCCATGCCGACGTGGTGGCCTACGACCTGCGCGACGACGGGCGGCGGCTGGCGGTGCGGCTGGTCGACGGCACCGAGACCGCCCTGGCGCGCGATACCCAATACGCCGGATACGCCGGGGAGTCGGTGCTGCTGATCAACAACGGGCTGCACATCGAGATCCGGATCGATCGCGCGCACCCGGTCGGCGGCGCGCATCCGGCCGGGGTGGCCGACGTGGTCCTGGAAGCGGCCCTGACCACCATCCAGGACTGCGAGGATTCGGTGGCGGCGGTGGACGCCGCCGACAAGGTGGGGGTGTACCGCAACTGGCTCGGCCTGATGACCGGCACCCTGGAAACATCCTTCGAGAAGGGCGGCGCGACGGTGACCCGGAGCCTGAATCCGGATCGCGCCTACACCGCCCCCGACGGCACGCCGGTCACCCTGCCCGGGCGCAGCCTGATGCTGATCCGCAACGTCGGCCACCTGATGACCACCGACGCGGTGCTGGACGCCGGCGGCGGAGGGATCCCGGAAGGGATGCTGGACGCGATGGTGACCGCGACCATCGCGATTTACGATCTCAAGGGGCCGGGCCGCCGCCGCAACAGCCGCGCCGGCAGCGTCTACATCGTCAAGCCGAAGATGCACGGCCCCGACGAGGTCGCCTTCGCCAACACCCTGTTCGGCCGCGTCGAGACGGCGCTCGGCCTGCCCGCCAATACCCTGAAGGTGGGGGTGATGGACGAGGAGCGGCGGACCACGGTGAACCTCAAGGAATGCATCCGCGCGGTGTCCGAGCGGCTGGTGTTCATCAACACCGGATTCCTGGACCGCACCGGCGACGAGATCCACACCTCCATGGAGGCCGGGCCGGTGCTGCCCAAGGAGGCGATCAAGGGCGAGCCCTGGATCACGGCCTACGAGGACTGGAACGTGGACGTGGGCCTTGCCTGCGGGCTGCCCGGCCGGGCCCAGATCGGCAAGGGGATGTGGCCGAAGCCCGACGAGATGGCGCAGATGCTGGCCGCCAAGGGGGCGCATCCGATGGCCGGCGCCAACTGCGCCTGGGTGCCGTCGCCGACCGCCGCCACCCTGCACGCGATACACTACCACGCGCTGGACGTGGCGGCCCGCCAGGCCGAACTGGCGACCCGCCCCCGGGCCAGCCTGGACCACATCCTGACGCCGCCGCTGCTCGGCGGGGTGAACCTGTCGGACGACGACATCCGGCGCGAGCTGGACAACAACGTGCAGGGTATCCTCGGCTACGTGGTGCGCTGGATCGACGCCGGAGTCGGATGTTCCAAGGTGCCGGACATCCACGACGTGGGCCTGATGGAGGACCGCGCCACCCTGCGCATCTCCAGCCAGCACATCGCCAACTGGCTGCACCACGGCATCTGCGACGAGGACCAGGTGATGGAGACCCTCAAGCG
>JANQGL010000328.1 GCA_028277325.1 Magnetospira sp. | reverse complement strand
CACCGATGATTTGCTGGCCGCGGTCGCGGAACCGATCCGCGACCGCAGCGTCGACCTGGGCGCGGTCGACCCGGCCCTGCGCCGTCGCATGCTCGACGTGGCCGAGGCCTGCCGCGCCCGCTCCCTGGCCTGACCGCCGCCCTTTCGAAGCCCCCCACCGAGAGCCGCCATGATCCGTTACTGCCGACGCTGCGTGATGCCCGAGACGCGCCCCAACCTGCACATCGACGACGCGGGCATTTGCGATCCCTGCCGCAACCATGACAAACGCCCGCACATCGACTGGGCGGAGCGCGAGCGCATGTTCCTCGACCTGGTCGGGCAGTACCGCAGCCCGGACGGCGGCAATTATGATTGCATCGTCCCGGTGTCGGGCGGCAAGGACTCCACCTATCAGGTGGTCAAGCTGCTGGAGCACGGGCTCAACCCGCTGCTGGTGATGGCGACCACCGACATGCTGACGCCGATCGGCCGCCACAACATCGACAACCTGAAGACGCTGGGCTGCGACGCCATCGAGATCGATGTCAACCCGTTGGTGCGGCGGCGCATCAACCGGATCGCCCTGGAAACCATGGGCGACATCTCCTGGCCGGAGCACCTGACCATCTTCACCATCCCCATGCGGATCGCCCTGCAGACGGGCGTCCGGCTGGTGGTCTGGGGCGAGAACCCGGAATACGAGTACGGCGGCCCGGCCGAGTTCGCCAACAGCTTCTACAAGAAGACCCGGCGCTGGATGGAGGAGTTCTCCGGCATGCAGGGGATGCGGGTCTCCGACCTGGCGGGCGTCGACGGAATCACCCGGCGCGACCTGATCCAGTACACCTACCCGGACGTGGACGCCCTGGAGGAGGCCGGGGTGGTCGGGATCTATCTCGGCATGTTCTTCCCCTGGGACGGGGTGTCCAACGCCTGGATCGCCCAGGCCTACGGCATGCGGACCCACGGGCAGGCGGTCGAGGGGTCCTGCGTCGACTACCAGAACCTGGACAACTACCAGACCGGTATCCACGACTACTTCATGTGGCTCAAATACGGGTTCGGGCGCGCCACCTATCACGCCAGCCTGGCGGTGCGCCACGGCCGCATCAGCCGCCCCATGGCCATGCAGATCGTGCGCCGCCACGACGGCAGGTATCCCTGGAGCTACCTGGGCAAGCCGCTGGAGGGGATCCTGGACGGCCTGGACATGACGGTGGAGGAGTTCGACCGCCTGTGCGACAAGTTCACCAACAAGAGCCTGTTCAAGACCGACCGCCAGGGCAACCTGGTCCGGCAACGCGACAAGACGCTGATCAAGCTGCAATGGGACAACCTGGATTGAGCCAATGAGCGCCGCCAGCGTCGCCCTGATCGACTACAAGACGGTCAACCTGGACTCCATCCGCCGCGCCCTGGAAGGCGCCGGGGCGGCGGTGACGGTGGTCGACTCGGCGGACGGGCTGGGCAATGAAACCCATATCGTGCTGCCCGGGGTCGGCGCCTTCCCGCACGGCATGGCGAACCTGCGGGCGCGCGGCCTCGACGCGGCGTTGCGCGCCCGGGGGGCGGCCGGCACGCCGCTGCTGGGAATCTGCCTCGGCATGCAGCTTCTGGCCTCGGCGGGCTCGGAAGGCGGCGCCGAGACCGAAGGCCTGGGCCTGATCCCGGGACGCGTCGACCGGATGACTCCGGCGGCCGGGGAGCGGCTGCCGCACGTCGGCTGGAACGCGGTCGACTGGGCCGCCGCCGATTGCCCGCTGGCCGAGGAGGTTCCGTCCGGCAAGGACTTCTATTTCGTGCACAGCTATTGCTTCGCGCCCCCCGACCCGGCGCACGTGGCGGCGACCACCCCCTATTGCGGCGGCATCGCCTCGGTGGTCTCGGACGGCAAATTGGTGTTCGGCACCCAGTTCCACCCCGAGAAAAGCCACAAGTGGGGCCTCCGCCTGCTGGCCAACTTCATCGCCTATTGAAGGCCGGCGCCCGATGCTGAAAATCCGCGTCATGCCGACCCTGCTGCGCAAGGGGCCGACCCTGGTCAAGGGCAAGGGGTTCGATTCCTGGCGCCGCATCGAGGTGCCGCAGACCGCGCTCAGGGTCTACAACATGCGCGAGGTGGACGAACTGGTGCTGCTCGACATCACCGCGACCGACGACGGCCGGGCGCCCGATTTCGATCTGGTCGACCTGCTGGCCGACGACTGTTTCATGCCGTTCTCGGTCGGCGGCGGGATCTCCCACATCGAGCACGTGCGGCGGCTGCTGGCGGTGGGGGCCGACAAGGTGGTGATCAATTCGGCGGCCGTCGCCACCCCCGACCTGATCGGGCAGGTGGCGGCCGAGTTCGGGGTCCAGGTGTTGATCGTCTCGATCGATTTCCGGCGCCGCGACGACGGCCGGGCAGAGGTGGTCACCCATGCCGGCCGCCGCCCGGCCGGACGCGAGCCGGTGGCCTGGGCTCGCGAGGCGGCGGATTGCGGGGCCGGGGAGATTCTTCTGTCCTCGGTGGAGCGCGACGTCGTAGCCGGCCATCCCGCCGTC
>JANQGL010000300.1 GCA_028277325.1 Magnetospira sp. | reverse complement strand
GCCGTTTTTTCGAGCTGTTGGGCAAGAAGGTCGCCGCCTGGGACGACGACTTCCTTGCCAGCCTCATCTCAGCATGAAACGTTCATCCGATTCCCCTGCGCCGCCGGCTGTTTGGCGTTGACAACCATCCCCCGCTGGCTATAGTGCCGCCTCTTTCGGGCCTGCCGGGCGCAGGCGCGAGTCCCTTCATGTTGTTCGGACGCGGTGAGGTCATGTTCGCAGTCATTCAGACCGGCGGAAAGCAGTACCGGGTCGTCGAGGGCGACCGCATCTCGGTCGAGAAGCTGGACGTCGAGCCGGGCGGCTCCGTCGAGCTGGACCGGGTGCTGATGGTCGGCGACGACGACGCGGCGCCGACGGTCGGCACCCCGACCGTGGCCGGCGCCAAGGTCACCGCCGAGGTGATGGCGCAGGCGCGCGGCCCCAAGATCATCGTCTTCAAGAAGAAGCGGCGCCAGAACTACCGCCGCAAGAAGGGTCACCGGCAGGACCTGACGGTGCTGCGGATCACCGGCATCAGCGCCGGCTGAGCGGCCCCGAGAGGAGATTGGCAGATGGCGCACAAGAAGGCAGGCGGCAGCTCCCGCAACGGACGCGATACCGAGGGCAAGCGCCTCGGCGTCAAGAAGTTCGGCGGCCAGAAGGTGGTGCCGGGCAACATCATCGTCCGCCAGCGGGGCACCAAGTGGCACCCGGGCGAGAACGTGGGCCTGGGCCGCGACCACACCATCTTCGCCACCGCCGAGGGCGCGGTGAGCTTCGCCCGCAAGGCGGGCGGCCGGGTTTACGTGAGCGTGGTGCCGGCGGCGGACGCCTGATCGTTCCCCGGCCCGACACGGATCTGGAGAAGGGAATGGCCGGGCCATTCCCTTTTTCGCGTTGCGGGGGCCGGCGATCGGGCGGTCCGATCCGCCGCCCACCGACGAGCGAGTCATGAAGTTCCTGGACCAGGCCAAAATCTATCTGCGATCGGGCGACGGCGGGGCCGGCTGCGTCAGCTTCCGGCGCGAGAAATACGTGGAGTTCGGGGGCCCGGACGGCGGCGACGGCGGACGCGGCGGCGACATCGTGTTCGAGGCGCGGGACAACCTCAACACCCTGATCGACTTCCGCTATCGGCAGCATTTCAAGGCCGGCACCGGCGGCCACGGGATGGGTCGCGACCGCACCGGCAAGTCGGCCGATCCGCTCGTCGTCGTGGTCCCGGCGGGCACCGAGATCCTGGACGACGACACGCGGACCGTGCTCGCCGACCTGACCGAGCCGGGGCAGCGGGTCGTGTTGCTGAAAGGCGGCGACGGCGGGCGCGGCAACGCCCGGTTCAAGACCGCCACCAACCAGGCGCCGCGCCGCGCCGACCCCGGTTGGCCGGGCGAGGAGCGCTGGGTCCGGCTGCGCCTGAAGCTGATCGCCGACGCCGGGCTGGTCGGCCTGCCCAACGCCGGCAAGTCCACCTTCCTCGCCGCCGCCACCCGGGCGCGGCCGAAGATCGCCGACTATCCCTTCACCACCCTGCATCCGAACCTGGGCGTGGTCGGCCTGGACGACGGGGAGTTCGTGCTGGCCGACATCCCGGGCCTGATCGAGGGGGCGCACGAGGGACACGGCATCGGCGACCGCTTCCTCGGCCATATCGAGCGCTGCGGGGTGCTGCTGCACCTGATCGACGCAACCCAGAACGACGTGGCCGGCGCCTATCGGACGGTGCGCCGCGAACTGGCCGCCTACGGGCACGGACTGACCGAGAAGCCGCAGATCGTCGCGCTGAACAAGTGCGATGCCCTGGACGACGAGCTCGTCGCCGCGCAACGGGCCGAGGTGATCGCCGCCGGCGGCGGGCCGGTGCTGGCCGTCTCCGCGGTCGCCGGACACGGGGTGCGGGAGGTGCTCGGCGCCCTGCGCCGCGAGATCGACCAGGCGCGGGCCGGCGCGGCGGCGGGGTCCGACACGGAGTGGACGCCGTGACGCCGCCCGCCCGGAGCGGCGGCACCCGGCTCAACGACGCCCGCCGGCTGGTCGTCAAGGTGGGCTCGGCGCTGCTGGTCGACGAGGA
>JANQGL010000238.1 GCA_028277325.1 Magnetospira sp. | reverse complement strand
GGCAGGTGCCGCCGAACCGCCAGAACGACCACCACGGCAAACAGGATCCCGCTCACCGCCTGCGCCGCCTTCGGCCCGACCTGCCCGATCATCACCCAGACCAGCCACAGCGCGGTCAGGGCCAGGGAAACCGCCAGGACCTTGCGCAGCCGGACCATCCAGCGGCCGGGCCGCGGCAGCCGGGTGGCCAGGCCGGGCCGCGCCGCCACCGCCAGGTAGGGCAGCGCGAGCCCGATCCCGACGACCAGGAACACGCCGAGGATCCCCGCCGCGCCGCGCGACAGCGCGAAGGCGACCGCGGTGCCCAGGAACGGCGCCGAACAGGGGGTCGCCAGCAGGGTCGCCAGGATGCCGGTGAGGAAATGGCCGCCGACCCCGCGCGCCGGGCCGCCGCGCGTGCCCAGGTCGTTGACCGCGCCCGGCAGGCGGATTTCGAACAGGCCCCACAGGTTGCAGGCGAACAGGGTCACCAGGAGGGCCATCGCGGTCAGGAACCACGGCTGCTGGAACTGGATCCCCCAGCCGACCGCCGCCCCGGCCTGCTTGAGGCCGACCAGGGCGCCGGCCAGGACCAGGAAGGCGGTCACGATCCCGGCCGCCGAGGCGACGAAGCCGCGCCGCACCTCGGCGCGGTCGCCGCCGCCGTGGCCGATCACCCCCAACAGCTTGATCGACAGCACCGGCAGCACGCAGGGCATCAGGTTGAGGATCAAGCCGCCCAGCAGGGCCAGCCCGAGGATCGTCCACAAGGACGGCGCCGCGTCGGCCGACAGGTCCGTCCCGGCCGTCGGCGCGGCGATCCGGGCGGCGCGTTCCATCGCCCGGTCCCCGTCCACCAGGGTCGCGGTGAGCGGGACTCCGAGGCCGCCGTCCGGCAGGTCCCGCAAGCCGTCCACCGGCACCCGGAACACGGCGTTGCGCCGGCCGTCGCCCAGCGTCACCGCGGGCCGTCCGAAGATCAGTTCCGGCGGCCCCTCCAGGAACAGGTCGGGCGCCCCGAATGGCGGATCGGCCCGCGCCGCGACCCGCAGGACCGGCGCCTCGGCGTCGCCGCCGGCCAGGACCAGCGGCTCCACCGCCAGCCCGGCCGCGGCGCCGTCACCCGGCACCCGGGCCGCGAACCGGTCGATCAGCGCCGCCTCGGGCGCCGAGGACTCCGGACCGGCCGGCAGGGTCAACGCCAGATCGACGGTATAGGGAACGCAGATTTCCTCGCAGACCAGGAAGTCGGCCGTCGCCCGCGCGCGCAGGCCGTTTCCGGGCACCCGCAGACGCAACGTGACGGGAATCACCACGCCGTGCTTGTAACCCACGGTCTCGAACCCGGCCGCCGAGATGCGTTCCGGGGCCGGCCAGGAGAGCGTCGCGTCGGCCAGGTTGTCCGATCCGGTCCAATCCAGGGAGGGCGGGAAGCCGGCATCGCCCGGCGACCGCCAGTACACCTTCCAGCCCTCGGCCAGTTCGAACTGCAGGCCCAGGCGTGCGGTCTCCGAGGACACCGAATCGGCGGCCGAGATCAGGCGCACCGCCACCACCTCGTCGCGCACCCAGTCGGAGGCGGCGCCGCGCGCCGTCGCGCCGCCGAACAACAGGAGCGGCAGGAGCAACAAGGGCAGCCAAACGCGAATCCGGATCATGGCCCCTATATAACGCCTTCCCGGCCGACCGAAATCCCCCGCGTCGGGATGTCACGAAAAGGTGACCCCGCGAGGCGATATCGATCGGGTCTGGAATTAATTCCGCTTGGGCCCCATCCCCCGGCTATGCGAAACTGAAGGCGTGATGAGCGATTTTCAGAGCCTGACCGGCCAGTTGCTGGTGGCCATGCCGGCGATCGGGGATCCGCGCTTCGAGCGGACGGTGATCTACCTCTGCGCCCACGGCCCGGAGGGCGCCATGGGGCTGGTGGTCAACCGCCTGCTCGACAACCTGACCTTCCCCGACCTGTTGCGGCAGCTCAACATCGACGCCGACGGGATCGACGACCGGATCGAGGTGCACTTCGGCGGCCCGGTGGACTCCGGCCGCGGCTTCGTCCTCCATTCGGCCGACTTCCAGCAGGACAGCACGATGGTGGTCGACGACGAGATCGCGCTCACCGCCACCGTCGACATCCTGCGCGCCATCGCCGACGGGCGCGGCCCGTTCCGGTCGATGCTGGCGCTCGGCTATGCCGGGTGGGGTCCCGGCCAGCTCGACGGCGAAATCCTCGCCAACGGCTGGCTGTCGGTGCCGGCGGATTCCGATCTGGTGTTCGGACCCGATCAGGACAGCAAGTGGGAGCGGGCAATGGCCAAGGTGGGAATCGACCCCCTGTTGCTGTCCGGGGATGCCGGTCACGCATGAGCGATTCGAGCCAACAGTCCGCCGCGGACACCGCCGAGGCGTTCCACAGGGAGCTGCTGGACCGCATGGCGGCCTGTCCGGACGCCGACAGCCTCAACGACCACGTGCTGACGCCGTTCATGGCGGCGCTCGAAGAGTTGTGCGCCGAGCGCGGATACCTCATCAACACCTTCGGCAGCCGCTGCAACCTGTGTGTCAGCGTCGAGGATGACGCACCGGTGATCTTCGACCTGATCGAGGAATACCTCGATTCCCTGGACGGCCAGGACCATCTGGTCAAAGACTGACCGAAACCCCGGTCCGCTGCTTCAGTTCCGCCGTCAGCATGTCGTTCAGCCGCCCCTGGCCACGCGTGCCGACCCAGCCGTCGCTGTCCGGGTCGTAGTCGAAATGGGTCGCCCCGCTGACCGGCGACGACATCCAGATCTGCCGCAGCGGCGCGTGCCTGTTGATCACGTACTCACCGCCGGCGTCCAGCTTGACGGTCAGGATGCCGCTTTCCAGGTCGACGTCGGCCACGTCGCCGATCGCCTCGTCGAGGACCTCCCAGTAGCGGGACAGGGTCTGTCCGCAAACGGTGTCGAAACGGCTGCTGTCCATGGGCCGGCCTCCTGATCGTCCTGTCCCGTAGATAAATCTCCGGCCGGCCGGGAACAAGGGTTGCGCGGCCGCCCGGAGGTCATGTATAAAGCCGCCCGCGCATTTCGGAGCCAAGCCATGAAAACGGACATCCACCCGGATTATCACGAGATCACGGTCCAGATGACCGACGGCACGACCTACACCACCCGCTCCACCTGGGGCAAGGAAGGCGACCTGCTGAAGCTGGACATCGATCCGAAGTCGCATCCGGCCTGGACCGGCGTGCACCGCCTGGTCGACAGCGGCGGCCAGCTCGCCAAATTCAACAAGAAGTTCGCCGGGTTCGGCCTCAAGGCCTGAGCCGCCCGCCGGCCGGACGACCATCCCGCGACAAGGGACGCCGACATCGGGTTGGCGCCCTTTTCTCCGCGCCCGGTCCGTCCCGGTATGCGTCCGACGCATATGTTGATCCGTTATATGAATTGTTGACATATATCGATCCGATACATATCTTTGCCCGCATTCCCCGGCCCCGGAGATCGCGCGCATGGATTCGAAAACCCTCTGTCTGGGCGTCCTCACCCTCGGCGAGGCCAGCGGTTACGAAATCCGCAAGCAGTTCGAGGATGGCATGTTCGCCTACTTTCACGGGGTCAGCCTGGGCTCGATCTACCCGGCGCTGGCCAAGCTGAGCGCCGAGGGCCTGGTGACGGTGCGCGGCGTGCAGCAGGACGGCAAGCCGGACAAGAAGCTCTACCGGATCACCGAGACCGGCCAGACCGCCTTTCGGGCCGCCCTCGACAAGGACTCGTCCCCCGATCAGTTCCGCTCCGAGGCGTTGTATCGGCTGTTCTTCGCCGAATTGCTGACGCCGGAGCGGCGGCGCCAGGTCTACGACGCCTACCTCGAATTCCACCGCGTCCAACTGGCCGAAATGGAAAGCTATCGCTGCGCCGCCGAGCTGGCCGACGCGCCGCCCGGACAACGCTTCGTGCACGGCGCGGGGCTGGTCAGCTACCGCGCCTTCGTCGAATACATGGAATCCCAACGCCCCCGCATGCTGGGCGAGGAAGAGCCGTCATGACACGTTCCAGCCTGATCGCCCTCCTGCTGGCCGCCGCCGCCGCGGTCTGGATCGGTTCCGGACTGCTGGCCGACGACACCCTGAAGCAGCCCGACCCCGGCCCCGCGCCGGCCGGGGACTCGTCGACGCCGGCCGGGAACCCGGCCATGCCGGCGGTTCGGGTGCGGGTGAGCGAGGCGCGGGACCGCTCGGTGGTCCTGTCCCTGTTCGGGCGCACCGAGGTCGACCGCACGGTCGACCTGAAGGCCGAGACGGCGGGCCGGGTGATCGAACTGCCGGTCGAAAAGGGTACCCGGGTGGACTCCGGCGCCCTGCTCGCCCGGCTGGCCACGGACGACCGCCAGGCGCGCCTGAACGAGGCGCGCGCCCTGCTCGAACAGCGCCGCATCGAATACACGGCGGCCGAGGAGCTGGCGGAGAAGAACTTCCGCGCCAAGACCACCCTGGCCGGGACCCGGGCCGCCCTGGAATCGGCCCGCGCCGCGGTCGAGGCGGCGCGTCTGGATATCCGGCGAACACGGATCGAGGCGCCGTTCGGCGGCGTGCTGGACTCCCGATCCGTCGAGGTCGGCGCCTACCTGGCCATCGGCGACCCGGTCGCCACCCTGATCGACAACGACCCCCTGGTGGTGGTCGGCGAGGTGGGCGAACGCGACGTGGGGTACCTGTCGGTCGGCGACGCCGCGACGGCGCGGCTGATCGGCGGCGAGGACGTCGTCGGGGTGATCCGCTACATTTCGGTCGCCGCCTCGTCCCCGACCCGCACC
>JANQGL010000202.1 GCA_028277325.1 Magnetospira sp. | reverse complement strand
GACGGCGGTGGAGGCGATCACCGACGCCCTGGCCCGGCAGGGCCGCGACGTGACCGGCCTGTCCGACCAGGCGCTGGCCAAGCTCAATGTGTGGGACCGCACCCTGGAACAGCGCAGCAAGCAGCTGGCGGCGACTTCCGACAAGGTGTCGGCGCAGGCCCGCGAGGTGGCGCGCACCCTCGACGCCCAGTCGCGCGACATGCGGGACTCGGCGCGCGAGGCGGCGTCGCTCCTGGAGTCCCTCAAGGCCGAGGCCGACAAGACGGCGTCCGACGACTTCCTGCGCCGCATGACCTTCATCGCCGAAACCCTGCAGTCGCTGGCGGTGGACATCAACCGGCTGATGGAAACCCCGGTCAGCGAGGACGACTGGCAGCGCTACACCAAGGGCGAGAAGGGCGTCTTCGTGCGCAAGATCCTGGGCTTCAAGGACAAGGGGAAGCTGGCCCAGATCCGCCAGCACTACCAGGACGACACCGAGTTCCGCGATTTCGTCGACCGCTACGTCACCCAGTTCGAGGATGTCCTCGCCGGGTCGCGCGACAACGACCGCAACGACGTCCTGGCCGCCACCTTCCTGACCGCCGACGTGGGCAAGCTCTACATGCTGCTGTCGCGGGCGATCGGACGATAGACGGCCCCCGGTTCCGGCAACGCGGCGATCAGGACGGCCGCCGCCGCGTTCTCGGTGGCCATCAGCGACATGAAATGCACGTGGCCACGCAGGAACACGGCAGAAAAACGCAGTGGTCCGCGATAAAACAACCCCTTGAAAAACGGCACGCTCTGTAGCACGCTTAGCACGGTTTTCGAGGTTTGTGGTGTGTGCCGACGATGCCGGTTCGGGCGCGTGGTGAAACCGGTAAACACAAAGGACTTGCGTGAGTGAGTGCCCTGGCGGAAACGCCGGGAGTAGAACTGCTCAAAGTCGGGGAAGGCTTCCAGGTCGCGCTGATGCCAATCCCGAGCCAAGCCCGGGACAGGGAAGGTGTAGAGACTTGACGGGCAGCACCTAAAGGCCACGGCCCAGGGTGAAGGGAAAGTCCAGACCACAAACGCCGACCGGCGGCGGCGAAAGCCGTAGATGGTAAGAAAATCCTTCGGCTTCGGCCTTGCGGGTTCGAGTCCCGCCGCGCCCACCAGGCACACCGCATGAGCGGGGAGTGCGCGAAGCGCCCCCCCCAACCGCCCGATGGTCCGGTCCCGCGACGATGCCGGCCTTCGGAGGGTCGGGTCCGGTTCCGGCTGGAAATCTGCATTGCGGGCACACCGGGCGGTCGTCCGGCGGCGCTCAGCGCCGGACGTCGGACGGTCTGCCGTGGCCCCGGGTTTTGCCGGCCGCGGCGCGCCGTTTGCGCGGTTTTCCGGCGGAGGTCCCGCTGCCGGGCCTGGCGGCGGGCGGCGGCGTCTGGTCCGGTGCGGTTTCCAGCGGCCGCGGCGCTCCGTCGAGGCCGCCGATGCGATACCCGATCAACCGTTCGATGTCGCGGAGAAGCTTGCGTTCCGACGGGTCGCAGAGGGTGACGGCGATCCCGTCGCGGCCGGCCCGCGCGGTGCGTCCGATGCGGTGCACGTAGGACTCCGGGACGTTGGGCAGTTCGTAGTTCACCACGTGCGACACGTCGTCGATGTCGATGCCGCGCGCCGCGATGTCGGTCGCCACCAGGATCCGCGCCTGCCCGCCGCGAAAGGCGCCGAGCGCCCGCTCGCGCTGACCCTGGCTTTTGTCGCCGTGGATCGCCACCGAGGCCAGGCCGGCCGATTCCAGGTGGCGGTTGACGCGGTCGGCGCCGCGCTTGGTGCGGGTGAACACGATCGCCCGTTCCATCGCGGCGTCGCCCATCAGGTCGACGAGGACGCCGCGCTTCCCGGGTCCGTCCACGTGGACCACCGACTGCGCGATGCGCTCGATCGGTCGCGACGGCGGGGCGACGGAGACGTCCGCCGGATCGGTCAGGAAATCGCCGGCCAGGTCGCGAATCGGCGGCGGCATGGTCGCCGACAGCAGGATGGTCTGCCGGGTCCTGGGCAGCCTGGCCATGATCTTGCGGATCGACGGGATGAACCCGAGGTCCAGCATGTGATCGGCCTCGTCGAGGATCACCGAGCGGGTCTTGTCGAGCCGCAGGGCGCCGCTCGACACGTGGTCGAGAAGGCGGCCCGGGGTGGCGACCACCACGTCGACGCCGGGGGCGAGGGCGCGGATCTGCGGCCCCGGCCGGGCGCCGCCGATGACGATCGTCGAACGGATGCCGGTGTGGCGGCCGTAGGTGCGCAGGCTGTCCGTCACCTGGGCGGCCAGTTCGCGGGTCGGCACCAGGATCAGGGCGCGGCAGCCGCGCGGCACCGGACGCCGGCGGTCCTCGCCCAGCCGGTGCAGCAGCGGCAGGGTGAACGCCGCCGTCTTGCCGGTGCCGGTCTGCGCGGTGCCGAGAAGGTCGGGCCCGCCGGCCAGCAGGGGAATGGCCTGCGCCTGGATCGGGGTCGGGGTGGTGTATCCCTGCTCGGCGACGGCGCGCAGGA
>JANQGL010000184.1 GCA_028277325.1 Magnetospira sp. | reverse complement strand
GCAAATCTCAAGAAAACCGAGACGGTTTTCGCAGATGAGATTTGCGCGGCCCTTTGGAATCGCGGGCGATTCACCCTCACAACGGAGCCCGGCCCGACGACCGGCTCCGTTGTGAGCGATCGCGCGCGAGGCCCCAACATGATTGTCTGCAGGCCCTGAAGCTTGGCGCCGCCGCTGGCTCTCTACGTGCATTGGCCGTACTGTCTCGCCAAATGCCCCTATTGCGATTTCAACAGCCACGCGGCGGCGTCCGTCGACCAGGCCGCATGGCGGAAAGCGCTTGTATGCGAACTTGAGCACGCGGCGCCAACCCTGCGGGATCGCGAACTAACCTCCATATTCTTCGGAGGCGGCACGCCGTCGCTGATGGCCCCGACGACGGTCGGCGCGCTGCTCGACCGGGTGGCCGCCCGGTGGCGTTTCGGGTCCGAAATCGAAGTCACCCTGGAAGCCAACCCGGGAACCGTCGACGCGGCGCGGTTCGCCGATTTCCGGGCCGCCGGGATCAACCGGCTGTCGCTCGGCGTGCAGAGCCTCGACGACCGCGCCCTCCGGGACCTGGGACGCATTCACGGCGCGGAAGAGGCCCGCCGCGCCGCGGCCCTGGCGCGCGACCTGTTCCCCAGGCTCTCGCTGGACCTGATCTACGCCCGGCCCGGCCAGGACGCGGCGGCCTGGCGCGCCGATCTGACGGCCGCCCTCGCTCTCGGGCCGGATCACCTGTCGGCCTACCAGTTGACCGTCGAGCCCGGCACCCCCTTCGCGCGCCAGGGCCGGGCGGCGGCCGACGAGGAGACGGGCGCCCGGTTGTACGACCTGACCCAGGAGATTCTCGACGCGGCCGGACGGCCGGCCTACGAGGTGTCGAACCACGCCGCGCCGGACGCCCGCTGCCGCCACAACCTGACCTGCTGGACGGGCGGCGACTACCTGGGGATCGGCCCGGGGGCGCATGGCCGCGAGACCCTGGGCGGGACCCGGTTCGCGGTGCGCCGCCGCCCGGCGCCCGACGACTGGATGCGGCACGTCCTGCGCGAAGGCCAGGGCACCCTGGAGCGGGCCGCGCTGTCCGCCGAGCAGCGCCGCGACGAGCGCCTGCTGACGGGGCTTCGGCTGACCGACGGCATCGACATCGGCGCCGACCCGAATTCCGTTCTTGATCCGCAACGTCTGCGCGACCTGGTCGACGGCGGGTTCCTGGCCATCGACGGCACCCGCCTGCGCCCCACCGGCGCCGGCCTGCGCCGCCTGAACGCGGTGCTCGGCCACCTGCTGGCCTGAAGGCCGGCCGAACGGGTCAGAACCCCGGCTCGGGAAACCGTTCCGGTGCAGGATCGATCACCCGCGACCCCCGTTCCTCCACCTCCAGAACCGCCAGGGCCCGTTCGCCCAGCCCGCCGGGACGCAGCCGGAAAATCCCGTCGGTGCCCATGAATCCGGTGTCCTGGGTCAGGGTCGGGGCCGAATAGTCCGGGCCCTTGGCGCCGCGCACCAGGACCGCCGCCAGGGCGGTGGCGTCATAGGCCAGGGTGGCGATGCGCGGCGGCGTCTGGCCGAACGTCCGGGTGTAGCGCTGCATCAGGGCGGCCCGGCCGGACGGGTCGGCGGCCGCGTACCAGCCGCCGATGAGCGCCGGTTCGGTACCGATGCCGGCCACGTCCCACTGGCCGGTGCCGAGCATCCGCACGACCTTCGGATCGATGTCGTAATAGGGAAGCAGGGCGGCGATTTCCTGCAACCGCCGGCCGCCGTCGGCGATCAGCAGGGCGTCGAACGCCGGATTGCCGACCGTGTGCAGGGTCTCCAGGCGCGCCAGGGCGCGGCGCGACGCGGCGTCGGAGCGCCCCTCCAGGGCCTCCATCTGGCTTTGCAGGGCCGCCCTGCGGCGGTCGTAATCGGCCAGTTGCCGGATCACCGCGTCGTAGTCGCCCCCGTCCGGATAGCGGGCGACACGGGTGATCTCGGCACCCAGACCGCGCGCCGTGGCCTGGAATTCGGCCACCACCCGATCGCCGTAGGAGTCGTAGGGCGCGAGGACCGCCAACCGCCGGGCGCCTTCCGTGACGGCATGGGCGACCACCCGCCGGACCTCGGTTTCCGGCCGGAAACCGACCACGTAGACGCCGTCGGACGCCGCCGTGCTGTCGTTGGAGAACGACACCACCGGCACCTCCGACCGTCGCGCCACCCGCCCCACGGCGCGGGTCGAATCGGCGAGCAGCGGCCCGAGGATCAGCGCCGCGCCGTCCGAGATCGCCGTCACCGCGGCCTCGCGCGCCCCGCCGGGCGAGCCGCCGGTGTCCAGGAACATCAGCTCGAACGACGGGTCGGCCCAATCGAACAGGGCCAGCTGCGCCGCGTTGCGCAGGGCGGCGCCGATCCGCGCGTGGCGACCGGTGAGCGGCAGCAGGAGGGCGACCCGCGACACCCCGCTGTTGTCGAACAGCTGCGGCCCGGTGGCCCCCAGCGGCGCCGACTGCACCGACGGCGTTGCGCCGTCGGGACGCGCCGCGACCTCGGCCGCCCGGGTGCGGCGTTCCTGCACCATCTGGCGCGGCGGCGGGTTGGTCCAGGCCGGCGGCGGCGGGGGCGGCGGCGCGTAGGCCTCGGGCGGCAGGTCCGGCGGGGCGGCCACCTCGGCGGCGGCCGGTGCCGGTTGCGGCGCCGGTACGGGTTGCGTGTCCAGCGCGACTCGGGAAGACTGGCAGCCGGTCCCCAGCATCAGGACGGCCCCCATCCATGCCGCGCACATCCTCCGGCGCATCGTCCGGTCCGCCATCATCGCCGCACCCCTCCGGTCCCCGGGGGGACTCCGCCGAGCCCCTCGATCCGGGACTGTATCTCGTGGCGACACCCATCGGCAATGCCGAGGACATCGGCTTGCGCGCCCTCCGGGTGCTGCGCGACGCCGACCTCATCGCCTGCGAGGATACCCGCACGACCGGACGGCTGGCCGATCGCCACGGCATCGAGACCCCGCGCATGCCCTATCACGAGCACAATGCCGACCGGATGCGGCCGGGTCTCATCAAACGCCTGGAAGATGGCGCCCGCGTGGCACTGGTGTCCGACGCCGGCATGCCGCTGATCAACGACCCCGGCTACAAGCTGGTCCGCGCCTGTCACGGGGCCGGCCTGCCGGTGACCGCGGTGCCCGGGCCGTCGGCGCCGCTGACCGCTCTGGTGCTGTCCGGTCTGCCCGGCGACCGCTTCCTGTTCGCCGGCTATCCGCCGCCCAGGTCCGCGGCACGCCGCGGCTGGCTCGGCGGGCTGGCGGCGATCCCGGCCACCCTGGTGGTCCTCGAGTCGCCCAAACGCCTCCCGGCCAGCCTGGCCGACATGGCGGCCGAACTGGGACCGCGCCCGGCCGCCGTGGCGCGCGAACTGACCAAGCTGTTCGAGGAGGTGCGGCGGGCGCCGCTGGATACCCTGGCGGCCCACTACGCCGAGGCCGGGCCGCCGAAGGGCGAGGTGGTGGTGGTGATCGGCCCCCCGGAGGATCCGCCGGCGCCGGCGCCGGAGATCCTGGACGATCTGCTGCGAGTCGCATTAAAGCGGGGGTCGAGCGTCCGCGACGCCGTGCGGACGGTGGTCGCGGCGACCGGACAGCCGCGCCGGGTCGTCTACGCCCGGGCCCTGGACCTGGCCGACGGCGACGGCGGATGAACGACCGCGATCGCAGCGACCGCGGCCGGCGGGCGCGCCGCCTCGGCCTCTCCGCGGAAACCCGGGCGGTCTGGCTGCTGCGCCTGAAGGGATACCGGATCCTGGCAACCCGCCTGCGCACCCCGGTCGGCGAACTGGACATCGTGGCGCGGCGCGGCCGCTGTCTGGCGTTCGTCGAAGTCAAGGCGCGTCCGGACGCGGCGGAGGGCCTCCACGCCCTGACCCCAAGGCAGCGACGGCGACTCGTCCGCGCCGCCGCGCTGTTCCTCGGCCGCCGTCCGGACCTGGCCGGGCTCGATCTGCGGTTCGACCTGATCGCCTGCCCGGCGCGCGGCCGGCCGGTGCATCTCCCGGACGCCTGGCGACCGGAGTCCTGAACCGGAACGGATACGCTCGTGTCCCGACTCCGAAGTTCGTGTCATGATGCGGCGGACGCTTTCGAACCTCGAATCCGCCACACCAGGATCGGCCGGCACCGTCCGCCCCGGGGATGCCTCCATGTCGTCTCGCCTGCGTGCCCTCTGCCTGGGCCTGAGTCTCGCCGTCGCCGCCTGCGGTCCGACCGACCTGGCGGTCACCGCCGGCAGCCGCACCGCCGTCGCCACCCAGGAGGAACGCGGCCTGGGCGGGGCCACCACCGACCTGGGCATCGAGGCGGCGATCTTCGACGCCTGGTTCCGCCACGACCATACCTGGCCGGGCGCCCTGACGGCCGACGTCTACGACGGACGGGTGATGGTGACCGGCATCCTGCCCGATCCCGACGACCGCGCCGAGGCGTTGCGCCTGGCCTGGGCGGTCCGCGACGTGGAAACGGTCTACAACGAGATCCAGGACGACCCGCGCGGAGTCCTGGACACGGGTCGCGACAAGTGGATCAGCGCCAAGCTGTCGGCCCGGCTGACCTTCGATGCCGAGGTCTATTCGATCAACTATCGGATTACCACCGTCAACGGGGTGGTCTATATTCTCGGCCATGCGCGGTCGCGGACCGAGCGGGACCGGGTGATCGCCCACGCGCGCGACATCGAGCACGTGCGGCGGGTCATCCTCCATGTCCTGATCGGCGCCGAGACCGGCCCCGCCTCCTGATCCGCCGTCCGCCGGGAGCCGTTCGATGACCCTCACCGTCGCCGTTCAGATGGACCCCATCGAAAGCATCGACATCGATGCCGATTCCACCTTCGTCCTGGCCCTGGAGGCGCAGCGGCGCGGCCACGCCCTGGTCCACTACCTGCCGCGCGACCTCGCCTACCGGGACGGGCGCCTGGAGGCGCGCGCCCGGCCGCTCGAGGTGCGGCGCGAGAAGGGGCGCCATTTCACGCTCGGCGAGGCGCGCCTGATCGATCTGGGCTCCGAGGCCGACATCGTGCTGATGCGCCAGGACCCGCCGTTCGACATGGCCTACATCACCGCGACCCATCTGCTCGATCGCATCCATCCGAAGACCCTGGTGGTCAACGATCCGACCGAGGTGCGCAACGCGCCCGAAAAGCTGTTCGTCACCAGATTCCCGGACCTCATGCCGCCGACCCTGATCACCAGCGACCGTTCGCAGATCGCCGGATTCCGGGCCGAGCACGGAGACATCATCCTGAAACCCCTGTTCGGCAACGGCGGCGCCGGGGTGTTCCACGTCACCCCGCAGGACGAGAACCTGAACGCGCTACTGGAGCTGTTCACCGAGCTGTACCGGGAGCCGATCATCGTGCAGCGCTACCTGCCCGAGGTGCGCGGCGGCGACAAGCGGATCATCCTCGTCGACGGCCGGCCGGCCGGCGCCGTCAACCGGGTGCCGGCGGCCGGCGAGGCACGCTCCAACATGCACGTGGGCGGGCGCCCGGAGCACAGCACCCTGACCGCGCGGGAGCACGAGATCTGCGCCACCATCGGCCCGGAACTGGCGCGACGCGGGCTGGTGTTCGTGGGCATCGACGTGATCGGCCGTTACCTGACCGAAATCAACGTCACCTCGCCCACCGGACTCCAGGAAATCAACCGCTTCGACGGGGTGTGCCTGGAATCCGACCTGTGGGACGCCATCGAACGGCGCTACGCGGCGACCCGGGCCTGAGCCGTGCGGCGCCTGACGCGCAGCCTGCCCTGGATCGCCAGCCTGCTGGTCACGCTGGGGCTCCTGGAGGCCGTGGTCACCGCGTTCCTGGCGTTCCCGGGCCTCAACGCCGCCCTGCCGGCCGCCCTGCGCGGCCATGTGGCGCGTCTCTACGCGACCCGCGACCGGATGGCGATCTCGCTGATGCCCGACTGCGCTCAATACGATCCCGAAACATTCTACGTCCTGCGGCCCGGCGCCACCTGCCGGTTCGCCAACCGGGAATACGACACCGCCTATCGCGTGAACTCGGCCGGCCTGCGCGATGTGGAGGCGGACCTGACGGCGCCGGAGGTCATCGTGCTCGGCGATTCCTTCGCCATGGGCTGGGGCGTCGAACAGGCCGAGACCTTCGCCGAGCGGTTGCAGGCGATGACCGGGCAACGGGTGCTCAACGCCGGCATCGCCTCGTTCGGCACCGAACGGGCGGCGCGGATGCTGGCCCGCCTCGACCGCTCGGGCCTGCGCACCGTCGTCGTCCAGCACTGCGACAACGACGTGGTGGAGAACGCCCGGGCGGTGGCGCCGGGCGGCCTCAACATCCGCGACGCCGCCGACTACCGGCGGATCAGCCGCAAGCACCTGCGCGCGGTGACCGGTTACGTGCCCTTCAAGCACCTCTACTATCTGGTCAAGGAGGCGGCCAAGGCGGCCCTGTCCGGCGGCGCCCCGGTGCCGGTGGCGGAGGAGGCCGCCCGGTTCGTGACCCTGCTCGGCAGGATCCGCGCCCTGGCGCCGCAGGCCAAAATCGTGATCACCGAACTGAACGGGCGCGGCAAGGCCCGGAGTACGTTTCTCGCCGAGGTCCGCCGGTTGCTGGGCGACGATCCCGGACTCGAGGTGATCGATATCGAAACGACCCTGCCGGACTCGGATTACTTCCAGCTCGACGACCACCTGACCGCGGCCGGCCACCGGCATGTGGCCGAGGCCCTGGCGCCGTACCTGAAACCATGACCGAGCCGCCGCCAACCGGGAGACCGACCATGCCCGTCCGCCGCTTCCGCCCGATCGTCGCCGCCGTCTTTTCGGCCGTCGTCCTCGCCTCCGGCGCGGTCCTGGCCCGGGACAACGGGTTCGAGTTGTCCTGCGACGCGGCGACGCCAGCCGCGGTGACCACGGTCCCTGCCCCGTTCGACGGGATCGCGCGGGTCCTGTGCACCCGCAGCGGCCACCTGATCGTGGCCCGCGAGGGTTGGGACTGGATCCTGCCGGGCGACCGTCCGATGGTCGTCCTGGCGGCCGACCCGCGCGCCGTCCGGCCGGGCGACGACATCGGCCATGCGGCCCATTTCCGGGTCATCAGGAGTCTTGACGGAACCGAAACGGGCTACGATTCGGTCACCGAACGCATACACGCGGTGCTGCCGCAGCACGCCGGAGTGCCGCTCACCGGCCTGCGCGGCCTCGGCCTCGTCACCGCCGACGGCCGGCGGCTGATCCTGTGGTTCTTCCACGGCCCGCGCGACGCCTCGGGCCACGACCTGTGGGGCATGCTGTGCGGCGACGTCACCTGCGCCTATGACCGCGAGACCCTGACCGGGCTGCCGTTTAAAATAAAATTTGAGTAGTTTTATGTACTATTTTAGTTTGAACTTTGATTCATAAACTGTCCCGAGTAACCTTTTTGGGGTGTTCCGAGTGTTGTTTCAAATATTATCCTAAATTCCTCAGTTGCCGGCGCACCTGTGCCACCAACCGGCAAGATTTTCGACCTGGAGTTTCGGGGTCGGCTCAAGCCGGGAGCATCCCC
>JANQGL010000161.1 GCA_028277325.1 Magnetospira sp. | reverse complement strand
GCGCCGTCCGCGACCGCCAGGCGGTCCACCTGCGCCGCCACCGCCCGGTCGCCGAGGCGGCCGGCCAGCGGCACCTCGGCCCGGCTGCCCGGTCCGAACAGCCCTCCCAGGCCGGGATGATCGATCACCGCCAGGGCCTCGTCGGCCAGGGCCGCGACCGCCGCGTCGGCGACCGGGCGGTGGCGGCGCAGGTGGACCGCCTGGCGGTCGCGGACGGCGCGGTCTGGGTGGCCGACTACAAGACCGACCGGCCGCCTCCCATCCGCGCCGCCGAGGTGGCGCCGGCCTATCTGCGGCAAATGGCGGTCTACCGGGCCCTGCTGCGGGCCGTCTGGCCGGGGCGCGCGGTCCGCTGCGTGCTGGTGTGGACCGACGGACCGCAGGTCATGGTCCTCGACGACGCGCGGCTCGACGCTCACGCGCCTTGACGGCACCCCGAAGCCTGCCTAAATTCGGCCGAACGAACCCGAAATTTACGTGGAAGGTGCCCATGCCCCGGCAAGTCACCGATAGCTCTTTCGAGACCGATGTCCTCAAGTCCGGCACGCCGGTTCTGGTGGATTTCTGGGCCGAATGGTGTGGACCGTGCAAGCAGATCGCTCCGGCGCTCGAGGAACTGGCGACCGAAATGGACGGCAAGGTGGTGGTCGCCAAGCTGAACATCGACGAAAATCCGACCACGCCGGCCAAGTACGGCGTGCGTGGCATCCCGACCCTGATGCTGTTCAAGGGCGGCGAGGTGACGGCGACCAAGATCGGCGCCCTGCCGCGCGGCAAGCTGTTCGAGTGGGTCGAGTCCAACCTCTGAAACCTCGCGCGCCCAAACGCGCGCCCGTCCGGCGGCGTCGTCTGGGCAATTTCAAGCTGCAGAAAGCGGGTCCTGCGCGGCGGGTCCCGGGACAGCGATCCGGGGTTCCTGCGCTCCGTGGACCGCGACTGGAGCACGCCCGCCCTCGCTCCGTCGCCCCCGCGTCCTTCGACGGGCTCAGGAGCGGGAGTCCGGAGGGTCCGCCGTCTCGGCCCCGTCACCCCCGCGCAGGCGGGGGTCCAGGAAGGTCATGAAAACAGCCGTCCGGACGCGTGGCCACGGTCGTCTGGCAACTGTCTTTTCAGGCGTATGTTTTTTTGTTTTGAGGATTGCGTTTGCGGTTGTGATGATTTTTCGGGCGACGGCGATGAGGGCGATCTTTGCTGGTTTTCCGGCCTTTATGAGGCTGCGGTATTTGTCTGCGAAGCGCGAGTGTCCGACGATTGCGCCCATGGCGGCCTGATAGCGCGCGCGGCGGACTCTGGGTCTGCCGCCAGCGATGGATCGTTTGCCGCTGAAGGTTCCGCCGTCGCGGGCCATGGGAGCAACGCCTGCCAGGGATGCGATGGCGGCGCGATCTACTACTACAGTTGCATATTGGATCGCGTTTGACGGCGGCAGAGAGCGGCATGTGCTTGGTGGTGTCGTCTCCAGCGGGACCAAGCCCGGGTGGGTCCCGGGGCTGTAGAGCAGGCGGATGATGAGCGTTCGGATTTCCGGGGTCGTGAAGGGTCCGGCGGGGGCCAGAGTCACGCCGCGGCGGCCATGA
>JANQGL010000158.1 GCA_028277325.1 Magnetospira sp. | reverse complement strand
AGTGCGGTCAGTTGGAGGCGGGCGGCATGGATGCCCGATCGGACGCCGCCGAGGCCGGCGGCAAGCCCAAGGCACGGCGTGGCGGCGACAGGCAGGCCGAAGAGGCGCGCCGGTGGCGCTGGCCGCGGTTTCTGGGAATCGATCGCCTGATCGGCCTCGCCCTGCTGAGCGCCTTCGTGGCGCTGCGGCTGTGGGACCCCTATCCGGTCGAGTTCTTCCGCCTGAAGACGTTCGACGTCTACCAGAAACTCCAGCCGCGCGACATCCCGCCGCCCGAACAGAAGCTGGTGACCGTCATCGACATCGACGAGGCGAGCCTGGCCGAACTGGGCCAATGGCCCTGGGACCGCGCCACCATCGCCCAGATGATCGCCAACCTGGCCAACATGGGCGCCCTCCTGACCGCCTTCGACATGGTGTTCGCGGAGCCCGACCGGATGAATCCGGACTCGGTCGCCCGCACCCTGCCGACCCTGGACGAGGAGACGCGGGCCAAGATCGCCGAACAGCCGTCCAACGACCGGATCATGGCCGACGTGATGGAGCAGACCCGGGTGATCGTCGGTTACGCGGGGTATGACCGGAACCTGACCGACGAGGCCCGCGATCCGATCCACAAGTCCTGGGCCTCGCGATGGGTCGATCCCATCGTCCGCGAGCCGCAGGACATGACCTGGCTTCTGCCCGCCTATCCGGGACTGGTGCGGAACATCGCGGTGCTTGAGAAGACGGCGATCGGCCACGGCGTGTTCTCGCTGACCGACGAACGCGACAACGTGGTGCGCCGGGTCCCCACCATCTACCGGTTCGGCGACAACCTGATGAATTCCCTGAGCGTCGAGATGATGCGGGTGGCGGTCAATCGGCCGACCGTGATGATGTTCGTGGATTCCGGGGGAATCAAGGAAGTCAGGATCGCCCCCGGGCTGACGCTGCCGACCGACCCGAGGGGCATGGTCTGGCCCTACTACTCCCGGCACGATTCGGCCAAGTACGTCTCGGCGCGCGACGTCCTGGCCGGCACCGTCGACCCGGCGATGATCCGGGGCAAGATGTGCATCGTCGGCACCTCGGCGGTGGGCCTCAAGGATATCCGGGAAATCCCCACCGAGCGCCAGGTCCCGGGGGTCGAGGTGCACGCCCAGATCATCGAGTCCGCGCTGCTCCAGCAGTTCCTGCAGCGCCCCAGCATGATGCTGTCGGTGGAGTTGAGCGTCCTGATCGCGGGCGGTCTGGTGATGGTCGTCCTGGTGCCGATCGTCGGCGCCCGCTGGACCCTCGGCCTGTTCGTGCTGATCGCCGGCGGCGCGGCGGCCGCGTCCTGGTACCTGTTCAGCGAGCACCTGATCCTGTTCGATGCCGCCTACGGACTGGTGGTCGTCCTGTTGCTCTATACCGCGCAGACCTATCTCGGCTACGCCCGCGAGGAAGCGCAGCGCCGCCAGGTGCGCGCGGCGTTTTCCCACTACCTGTCGCCGGACATGGTGGCCCGGCTGGCCGAGAACCCGGACCAGCTCAAGCTGGGCGGCGAGACCCGCGACCTCACCGTGATGTTCTCCGACATCCGCGGCTTCACCTCGCTGTCCGAGAAGTTCGACGCCCAGGGACTCACCATCCTCATCAACAAGCTGCTGACCCCGCTCACCAACATCGTGCTCAAGCACCGGGGCACGGTGGACAAGTACATGGGCGACTGCATCATGGCGTTCTGGAACGCGCCGCTGGACGACCCCGACCACGCCAAGAACTGTATCAAGGCGGCGCTGGAGATGAACGGCTCGATGAACGCGATCAACCAGAAGCTGCGCGCCGAGGCGACCGAGGAGGGGCGCACTCACGACGACCTGAAGATGGGCATCGGCATCAACACCGGCGACATCGTGGTCGGCAACATGGGGTCCGACCTGCGGTTCGACTATTCCTGCCTGGGCGACAACGTGAACCTGGGCTCGCGCCTGGAAGGCCAGTCGAAGACCTATCGGGTCGACATCGTGATCGGCGAGAACACGGCGGCCAAGGTGCCCGACATGCCGCTGCTGGAACTGGACCTGATCCGGGTGAAGGGCAAGGCGGCGGCGGTGCGGGTGTTCACCTGCGTCGGCGACGAGGCGGCGGCCCAGGGCGACGCCTTCAGGTCGCTCAAGGGAAGCCATGAGGCCATGCTCGGCACCTACCGGAGTCAGGACTGGGCGGCGGCCCGGGCGCATCTCGCCGACTGCCAGGAAAAGGCCCGCGACTTCGACGGCTTGAGCGACTTCTACGGGCTGTACGAGGAGCGCCTGGACCAGTACGACGAGGCCCCGCCGCCGGCCGACTGGGACGGCGTGTTCGTGGCGGCCAGCAAGTAGGCGAGCCCTCTAGGAGCCTGTCCGAGTAATTCTGCACAAACGCTAGTGCACCGACTCCGACAAAAGGTGCACCTTTTACAGCCAAGCCAGTTGCGACACCTGCCGGCATTGCCGGCGGTATCCGGGACGCGTCGACCGATCTTGCCCAGCAGTGGGAGAACGACATCAAGGGCATGAACGCGACGGCGCGGGAAGCCTTTATCGACATCACGACCGGCGCCGAAAAAATGGGTGACAGCGTGGCGGCGGTGCTCGACGACCTGAAGCGGCCGGGCGGCTGGCCTACGTGTTTCTCGCCGTGATCGGCTTCTACTTCACGGCCCGCCACCTGGAGAAGGTGAAGATCGGCGGCGGGCCGACGCCGCAACAGGTTCAGGCCGTACCCGACATCCAGAAGGAAATCCGGGGCCTGGCACCACCGGAATCACGCATGACCGACGCAGCGTTCGAAGCCGCGATGGCGGACCCGGCGCCGCTGCCGAACGCCGCGATCGAGGAATGGAACCGGCGTCGCCAAGAGGGCTGGAGACCGGCGGCATGATGTGGCGGGGCGGGATGCGGAAGCCCGAGTCACCCTGAACGAAGCGCGAATGGGCTGGTCGGATTTTGGGTCGAAAAAAGCGGTCAGATGACCAGGGTTCCTGGCGTGTTCATGTCTGTTTTTCGCCCTGAGGCTTGCCCCCAGAAACAGACAACCCCCTGGTTTCCCAGGGGGTTTTCATGGTGGGCGTGACTGGGATTGAACCAGTGACCCCTACGATGTCAACGTAGGGGCTCTTATGATTTCCCGCAGAAAACCGCCATTCCCGGAATAGATTGACCCGCGAACCAACCAAGAACACACCACAAGTAAGTGCAACTCTAGTGCAAGTCGGTCCTCACTCCCCCCCCTTTCCAGACCTTGACCCCCTTCTCGACCGAGCGGCCGACCACGTAGCCGCCCACCCCGAGTTTCAGGAGGTCCCACATGTCGGGCGGGATCTCGGCGGAAGGGGTGCCGAACAGCGGCACCACGAGGAAGTTGTTGGCGATGATGACGCCGAACAGGCACATCAGGAGCGGCCGCCAGGACCGCTGCAGCCAGCTTTCGCCCTTGGCCTCGGCGACGATCACCCGGGCCGCCGCCTCGATTTCCTTCATCTGACCGGTCAGGACCATTTCCTGCAGCTTGCCCTTGATGAGGGCGGCCTGGTCCTTGTCCTCGATCGCCTTGTCGACGACCCCGAAAAGGCCCGACAGCAGCGGGCCCAGGATGGCACCAAGCATGTCAGTAACTCCATATCCAGGGGCGCGGGCAACCAGGTCCGTCGCCCAGGGTGTCGAGGTGAACGAACCGTTTGCCGCGCGGCCCGTTCTGCGAAATGCCCAAACCCGAAAACCCCATGTCCGGGGCGCATTCAATGAGCGTGAACGCCCGCGTTCCGAACACCAGGATGTCGGCCGCCTCGCCGGTGGTGTGCGGGCCGTCGGATCCTGTTGTCGACACCAGGGCGTTGTAGGCCGGGGACCGGTAACCGGAGGACACCGGCATCGGGAACCCGAGTCGCGAGCGGAGGGCCTGCAGCCTGTCCATGAAGGCCGTGTCGACGACGAGGCGGCCGTCGGCGCGGCAGGCCATCTCCCGAGGCGAGAAATCGGGCCAAGACCAGACGTCGGCCGGAACCAGGTCGAACGTCGGGACGTCGATCATTTCGGTTCCTTTCGGGCTCATTTGATCACCGGGCCGTGGGTCATGAGCCAGCCGACGAGGCCGGTCAGGCCCATGACCAGCGTGATCAGCGCCGCCCACAGGCGCGCGTGGAGGGTCGACAGGTGCTTGTCGATCCGGTCGTGCTCCCGCTTGTGCAGGGCTTCCATGCGGTCATGGTCTCCCCACGTGTACGGCTTGTCCTCTGGTCCTTGTGGCATCGGTTGTCGTTGTCCTCCGGGATTCTGGGCCCGCAGTCGGTCATGGCGCGGGACGTCCGACGATGAGCAGAGCGATCGTGGCGGCGAGGATGGGCAGCAGGTACGCGAGCCATCCGCGACCGCCGAGTGGCCGCCCGGGTTTCAGGGCCCGCATGGCCCGCTCGATGGATTCGCGGACCAGGACACGGCGCGGTTTGAAGGGGGCATGCGCATCTCCTTCGGGTCATGGGCCGCCGATGGCGGCGGCCGGATCGGGGAAGCGGTCGGGCAGTTCCTCGCCGGGCGGCCACCAGTATTCTTGTCCGGTGGTGCGGCGCGCGCGGCGCTCCATGCGCGCGAAGTTGCGCGCCCAGTGGGGGTCGGCCATCACCTGCAGGCGGTCCCAGACCTCCCGTTCCAGGGCGAGGCCGGCGTACCAGATGGACGTGCCCGGCATGTAGCGCTTCACCAGGCGGACCATCTCGGCACCGAACCCGGTGTCCTCGCCGGCGTAGAACTGGCGGGCGTTGGAGAACCCGAGACGGGGAATGTCGGTGAGAACCAGCTGCGCCAACGGACCGGCCGACGTTTCCAGGGCCGAGCCGTCGGCCCGGCTCATCCAGGCGTAGAAGAAATCCCCGAAAATCCCGAGGCCGCCGCCCTGGGCGAAGGCCGCACCCCAGAAACGCCAGTCCGGCCAGTTTTCACCCCACATGTCGCGCGGGTCCTTGCCCTTGGAAAGGTCCTTGGCCTGCAGGGACAGCGCACCGAAGGCGGTCAGACCGATGAGCAGGCTGGGAAGGTATCCGTACCGGCCCTTCCGGGCCTCGGCGATGCCGCGCATCAGATGGGTGTGCATGACGGCGACCGAGAACGACTTGTACATGGTGAGGCTGCGCACCACCTCGCCCCAGAAGGTGCCGCGCCGCCCGAAGGCGAGGAAGGACCGGGTGCGGGCGTCCGGGGTCGGTACCGCGTAATCGGTTTCGGCGAGCACCATCTCGTGCAGGCGCTGCGCGGCGCGGAAACGCTCCGGAACGTCGTCCGTCAACGGTCCGGCGCGGCCCTCCGGGTCGGCCGATTTGGCCAGCGCCACGATGTCCAGGAACGGCACGTCGATGCCTTCGTGGTGCACCAGGGTGACGCCGTGCCTGCGCGCCGCGTCCCACAGCGCCTCGTCGATGCCGTAGCGTTCGAAGGCGTTGCGCAGGGCCTCCGGCAGGCTTGCCAGCGCGGAGTCCGCGTGGTCGGCGAGGAAGCCGTAGAATTCCTGCTGGAAAGCCAGGCGCCCGGCCTCGGTCATCTTGGTGAGGCCGGTCACCCGGTGAAAGGTGTCGGCCATGCGCGCCGAGAAGCCGTCGCCGAGAAGCTCGTCCTGATAGCGCGCCGCGGCGACGCCGCGCGCCGTCCAGGCCTCGGCGACCAGGCCGGAGCGGGCGGCCCGGATGCGGTCCTTCTCGTCGGCCGGGTTGAGGTTCTTGAGATAACGACCCATCACCTTCACGGCCGGGATGCCGTTGAACCCCGCGGTCTGCGCGATGAACCGGATGTCCGACAGCGCGGACAGGGGCGCACGGCCGAGGATGGCGGTGGACAGCACATTGCGGGCCGCCCCGAAAGCCCGGTACCACAGCTCCCGCACCGGGCTGTTGAGACGTCCGGTGAGGACGTCGTAGACCGTCTGAAGCCGTTCGGACCGCGACCGCATGAGGCCGCTCGGGTCGCCGGATTCCTCGATGAGCTTCCTCATGTGGCGAACCATCGCGTCCGGGTTGGGACCAAGAACCTCCATCATTGCGATGTCGCGCGCCATGTGGTCGATGTGGCCCATCAGCAGCCCGAACACGTCGGCGGCGCCGTAGGTCCGGTTGTATTTCAGCCAGGAGTCTGCAGTCCGGAACTGCAGGGTGCGCGGGTCGCCGAGGCGATTGGCCAGTTTGCGCGGCCGACCGGTGAACACCTGGTCCTCCAGCTTGTTCAGGCCACCGGAGGCCAGGGTGCGATAGATTTCGCCGAGCGCCCGCTCCAGCTCCTCGCCGTCCAGCGCCAGGCCGGTCAGCTCGTCGCGCACCTCGATGTCGAGGGCGAGGACGTCGCGCATCCAGGTGTCGAACCCGGCGCGGTGGATGCGGGCCGCGTTGTGCACGTTGGGCACCACCCAGTTCCAGCGCCGCCTGATGGCCGCGCCGGCGGCGTTGGCGGCGCGGCGCCCCGTTTCGGTGGTCGCCTCCCAGGCCTCGGCGGCGCCCCGTGCCATCTTGTTGCCGGTGTCGCGGCCGGCCTCGGGGTCGATGCGGCGGTAGGATTCGTGGATGAAGTCGTGCAGGCCGGCCCTGTCCTGGCGCAGGCCGAAGGACTTGGTCCGGAACGCGGCGATTCCCCCGATGAAGGACCCGCGCAGGATTCCTTTCCACGAATCCATGCGGTATTCGACGTTCGACCAGGGCGCCGAGGTGGTCGACTTCGTCAGATGCGAGAGGCCGCCCTCGCCGACCCCGTCGGCATGCAGCAGCATGTTGCCGCCGATTTCGCGGGCCTTTTGGACATGCAGGGCGCGTTGCCGTTTCTGCAGGGCCTTGGCCTCGGCGAGGTCGCGGGCGGCGCGTTCGGCCGCCGCCGCCTCGGCCGCATCGAGCGGCAGGGTGCGGGCGTAACGGTCCCGGTGCTTCGCCATCACCGCGCGGATTTCCTCGGCCTGTTCCCGGGTCAGCCGGCCGGCGTCGAGCAGGCCGGTGATGCAGTCGTCGAATCCGGTCATCGCGGGTCTCCCAGGGCGCAGGCGCGGAACGTCGCCACCGCCTCGATGTCGGCGTCGGCGGCGCGCATCAGGTCGGCCGCCGTCGCGGTGCCGGCGACGGTGGTGCCGTCGGGATGACGGGCCTCGAAGTCCACGGTGAAGTCGGGGTCGTCCTCGACGAGCCGCGCGACGTCGCGATACAGGGCGCGCTCCAGGTCCGGCCGCGCGGCGTCCATCTCATCGAGGACCGACCGCACCTCGTCCGGCGTTGGAAGGCGGACGGCCTCGCGCAGGGCGCGCAACAGGTCGGCGTCGGTCATGCCGCGCGGGTCGATACCCAGGCGGTCGACCTCTTCCCAGTTCCGCCGGTAGGCGTCCCATTCGGCCATCAGGTCGGCGTCGTTCTGCAGGTGCCGATGGCGCGGGCGGCCCTCGAAATCGTCGCGTATGGCGTCCAGGAAGTCGGCAATCGTCAGGTCCCGATAATCCGCGCCGGGGAAGAACCCGTCCTCGACCGCCCGCTTGAGCGCGGTGTCGAAGTCCATGCCACGGCGGTTGACGGTGCCCGGACGCACGCCGGGGGCGCCAGGACGGATGCCCATGTGGGCCATCTCCCCGCCGTCATCGCGCAGACCGCCCTGGCGATGAATCCAGGCCATCAACGTTTCCGGTCTGCGCGACGGTTCCCGCAGGCTTTCGGGAAGGCTTTTCGCGCGCCGTGGTATAGTCGGTGCCGGGTTCGCGCCGTCCCGGCCGGGGGCGGAGTGCGCGGCAACACCTTCGTCCGGCGCGGGCCCGCCCTTGCCCCACGCGTCATCCGGGTGTATCGTCGTCGATGCAGGACCGTCACGGTCGCCTCGGGCGTCTGCCGCGGGCCGTCCCTCCGGGGGCGGATCGGGCACGTGAAACGGCTGTCGGGGCCGCAACCCGCCCGTCGGGACCGGCCCCTTCTCTTTGGGGCCGGACGCCCAATAGGCGGTCTGCACGTTCAGGGTCAGCCGTTTCGGCGGCTTGGCGGTCCCGACGTGGGGAATGGATTCGGCGACGTAGAGCCAGTCGCCGTCGACGCGCGCCCGCCACAGGATTCCGAGACGACCGTCCTTCGGACCGACACCGACCAGTTGGCCGGTTTCCACGACGTCCGGAATCAGCCGGAAATGCTCCGGGCGGAACGGAACCTCGTCCCGCCCGTGGTCCTTGAGGATTTTCCGGACCGCCTGGCCGTCGATACGCCGCACCGCGGTTGCCAGGCTGCTGCCGTCCGGCAGGTGGGGGGCCGCGCCCGGCTCCAGCTCGACGGCCTGGGTTCGGGTCAGGCGGGAGTAGACGACGGAATCCGGCACATCCTCGCCGGTGTCCGCGCCGGTCGCCTTGGCCACCATCCGGTCGATGCGCGCTCCAAGATGAGCCCGGTAGGTCCGCAGTCCCTCGTCCGAAAGGGGACGGCCTTCCATCAACGCCCGTTCGGTATCTTCCAGCATGCGCAGGTGCGCCGCCTGCCCCTCGATCGAATCGTCGAACGGGCTTTCCTCCATCACCGCGGAGGCCTGGTCGAGGACCTGCTCGGCGGCCCGGGTTTCGGGCGTGTCCGGGACCTGGCCGCGCAGGCGGGCCTGTTTCCAGGCGTCGAGCAAACCGGTGAACCCGCGTCCCATGAGCTTCATCGAGACCGACAGGCCGCCGGCGCCCAGCGCGCCCATGGTCACGTTCTCCAGCGCGTCGCCGACCCCGAAATCGGCGCCGATGTCGTGTTTCCACTGGGCGACCGCCGGCAGGGCGCCGGCTTCCACCGCCGCGCCGAGGCCGGCCTCGATGAGGAAGGTTCGCAGCAGGTGGGCTGCGGCCGGCGCGCCGGCCCACATGGTGGCGAGGTTCGGCGGGTCGAGGACGGCGGCCCCGGCACCGCCCGCGAAATAGGCGATATCGCCCCAGGTGTCGGCGCCGGCGCGGACCTCGGCCGCGCGGTCGCGGATGGCCTTGGCCGCCGCCGCGGCGTCGCGCAGGATTTCGTCGTGACCCTTGACCGGCAAGTCCGGGTGCGACCGCGCCAAGTCCGCGACCCGGTGGCGGATCGATGCGGCCGCATTCCGGTAGCGACCTTGGTGGGACATCGGCATCGGACGGTCGAACAGCGCCTCGGACGCCAAGTTGCCCAGACGCTCCAGGCCCGTCTCCACGGGTCTGAAAAAATCGTTCTTTTGGGCCAAGACGTAGGCGGGATTGTCCAGCCGCTCGCCGGTGAGGGTCTCGACATGGTCGAGATAGGCCTGCCAATGCTCGGTCAGCGACAGCGCCTCGGAAATCGATGCGTTCTCGGACCACGTCAGGTCCCAGGCCGCCTCCAGGTTTTCGGTCGCGGACGACGGCCGCACCGCCAGGGGCGGCAGGGACGCGGCGGCGCCCAGGGCGTTGCGCAGGTCGCGGTCGGTGACGGCCAGCCAGTCGCTCACGGCGCGGCGCCCGGCAGTGCAATCGGAGTACGCGCCCGTGCCGCGGCCTCGGCGACGGCGCGGGTCATCGCTTCCATGCCGGTCGCGGGCCGGCGAGCCAGGGCGGTGAGGTCGAGGGTGTAGGGGACGCCCGGCCGGACCTCGTCGCCGACAGGTGGGTGTGCAGCAGGTCGTCGTCCGGGATGTCGGCGCCGCCCGGGTCGAGCAGCCAGTTGCGCGCCTCCCCGGCCATCCGCCACGGCGAGCATATGGCCGTGCAGCAGCACCAGGTAGCGCCCCCGGCCGACGGCGGCGAAAGTGCCGTGGGCGCGCAGGTCCTCGGCGGTGAACGGCGCACCGTTGGTGGCCGCCACCGGGCGCCCGTTGCCGTAGGTTTCCAGATCCTCGTCGGTGAGCCGGTCGAGCATCGACTCGAAGCGGTCCTCGGTCATCCCGCGCAGCGGCGCCAGGGTCTCGCGGTCGTTGACATCGAGGACGCCGCCGGTGACCCGCGTGATGGCGGCCTCAAGGCGTTTGGAATCAAGGCTTCCGGACCGGTCGCCGGTGGCCACGGACTCGGCGGCGTAGAGGGCCATCGCGGCATCGGCGACGGCCGGCATCTGCGCCGGCGGCGTGAACTGAAAGGCCTCGGTCAAGGCGGCGTC
>JANQGL010000007.1 GCA_028277325.1 Magnetospira sp. | reverse complement strand
CAACATCTTCCGCTTCACCCAGGCCGGGTCCGAGGTGTCGGCGTTGCTCGGCCGCATCCCGTCGGCGGTCGGCTACCAGCCGACCCTGGCCACCGACATGGGCACCATGGAGTAGCGCATCACCTCGACCAAGAAGGGCTCGATCACCTCGGTGCAGGCCATCTACGTGCCGGCCGACGACCTGACCGACCCGGCCCCGGCGACCTCGTTCGCGCACCTGGACGCGACCACCGTGCTGTCGCGCCAGATCGCCGAACTGGGCATCTACCCGGCGGTGGACCCGCTGGACTCCACCTCGCGCGTCCTCGATCCGCGGGTGGTCGGCGACGAGCACTACCGGGTGGCCCGCGAGGTGCAGCGGGTTCTGCAGACCTACAAGGGCCTGCAGGACATCATCGCCATCCTCGGCATGGACGAGCTGTCGGAAGAGGACAAGCTCGTCGTCGCCCGGGCCCGCAAGATCCAGCGCTTCCTGTCGCAGCCGTTCCACGTGGCCGAGGTGTTCACCGGGTCGCCGGGCGTGTTCGTGAACCTGGAGGACACCATCAAAGGCTTTGCGGCGATCTGCGCCGGCGAGTACGATCACCTGCCGGAGGCGGCGTTCTACATGGTCGGCACCATGGACGAGGTGCTGGCCAAGGCGAAGAAGATGGCCGAGGCGGCCTAGGGGTCGCGTCGGGGTCAGGCTCGAAACGGAAGCATCGCGATGGCAGAGAACCAGAAAACGCTGCAGTTCGAACTCGTGACGCCGGTCCGCCTGATGGCCTCGCAGCCCGTGGTCATGGTGGTGGTGCCGGGCGGTGAGGGCGACTTCGGCGTGCTCCCGGGCCACAGCCCCATGCTGTCCACGGTGCGCGCCGGAACGATCTGCCTCTACGAGGAAAAGAGCGACACCGTCAGCGACCGGATCTTCGTCGAGGGCGGGTTCGCCGAGGTGAACCCGGAACAGTGCACGGTGCTGGCCGAGGTGGCGCAGCCGGTCAAGGACATCACCTTGGAGATGGCCGACGAGCGGCTGCGCAAGGCCAACGACGCCCTGATGAACGCCGGCAACGAGGGCGAGCGGCGCGGCGCCGAGCGCGAACTGCTGGCCGCCGAGGCGATGCTGGCCGCGGTCGAGGCGGGGAAGGACTGATCCCGGCCGACCCCGGGGACGGCACCGACGATCCTGAGCGAAACGGCGCGCGGCATCTGCGGCGGGATGATCGCGCCGCCCCTCGGACGTCAACCGGCGCAGCTTGGAAAGAAAGACGGCCGAGAAGCACCGGCTCATGCATTGCGCCGCGCCGCGAGAACCGCCCCGGTCTCCCCGAAGTCCGCGTCGGCCAGGACATCGTCGCCCAGGCTGTCGCGCCAGCGGTCGAGGGCGAAGAACCGCCCGGCGTGCAGGCGCGCCCGGCGCCCCAGGTCGGCCCGCAATTCCGGGTCGGCGCGCAGCCGGCGCAGGTGGGCGGCCGCCGAGTCGATGTCCGGGTCGAGCCAGCGCCCATGGCGGTAGATGCCCTGCGGATCGTCCACCGGCACCCAGCGGCCCGGCACCGGCAGATAGACATCCGTGGTCAGGAAGTCGGCGCAGCCGGTGCCCTCGGTGGACACCAGCGGCCTGCCGTGCAGCAGCGCCATCGCCGGAACCAGGCCGAATCCCTCCGAGCGGTGCAGGGACAGCACCGCGTCCGCCGACGCGAACAGGTCGGCCATCGCGTCCCCGGACAGCGTCCGGTCGACGACCGCGACATCCGGGTCGTCGTCCAGCCCGAACACCGCCCGCTCGCGCGGCGTCGCGCCGCCGCCCAGCTTCAGGACGAGGCGCCACCGCTCGCCCGGCCGCCGCGCGGCGCGGAACGCCGCCAGGACCCCGGCCAGGTTCTTGCGGGTCAGGCTGGACCGCGCGTCGGCCACCGCGAGCACGGCGAAGGCGCCGTCGTCGATCCCGAACGCGGCGCGGCGGGGCGTCGCCGGCGTCGCCTCCAGGAGATGCGGCACCACCCGCACCGGGCGGTCGATGCGCCGCCGCACCGCCTCGGCGACGAAACGGCTCGGGACCCAGGCCTCGTGCACGAACCGGGCCCCCCGCGACCAACCGGGCGGCAGGTCCTCCAGTTCCCAGGCCCAGTAGCCGATCACCCTGCGGTGGCGCATCAGCCGCCGCCCCAGGAACCCGGTCACGGCGGGCAGTTCCGGCGGATTGACGTGGAGGATCAGCGGACCGCGGCCGTCCGCGCGGTCTTCCGGCGCGACGAACCGGTCCAGCATGCGGTGCGGCTGGAACCGGTGGCTGACGTCCACATGCCCCGGCCGCAGCCCCAGGCGCGCCAGTCCGGCATGGCACAGCCGGGCCGACTCCCCGATGCCGCTCGGGCTGCGCAGGAATCCGACCACCACCGGCGGCCCGCCGCCGTCCGGGGCCGGCGACGGCCGCACCGCGGTCGCGGCGTGATAGATCCGCGCGGCGATCCGGCGCACTGCGTTGGTCACGCTCCGGCGGCCTCCCGGGCTCGTTTGTCGGCAACCGCCGGTATCTTGGCGCCCGCCACCGTCTGGCGCAACGCGGAAAAGGCCCCCGGGCGGGGGCCTGTCCGGACCTCAAGGGCCGCGGCGCACCGCCGCCGCGCCAATCACTGAAGGACGATCCTCGGCGCCTGCGCCTGCTTCCTGGCCAACTGCTGCTCGACTCCGTCCCAGACCTGGTCGGCGATTTGGCGATAGGCCCTGGTGTGCGGGCTCTCGGGATCGGAGTCGACGATCGGGTGGCCGCCGTCCGAGGTCTCGCGGATCGCCACGTCGAGCGGCACCTCGCCGAGGAAGGCCATGCCCAGCAGGTCGGCCTCCGCCTTGGCCCCGCCGTGGCTGAAGATCTCGGTCCGCTCGCCGCAGTGCGGGCAGACGAAGTAGCTCATGTTCTCGATCAGCCCCAGCACCGGCACGTCGGTCTTGCGGAACATGTTCAGGCCCTTGCGGGCATCGGCCAGGGCGATGTCCTGCGGCGTCGACACGATCACCGCGCCGGTCAGCGGCACCCGCTGCGCCATCGTGAGCTGGGCGTCGCCGGTGCCCGGCGGCATGTCGACCACCATCACGTCCAGATCGCCCCAGTCGACGTCGCGCATGAACTGCTCCAGGGCGCCCATCACCATCGGGCCGCGCCAGATGACCGGCGTCTCCTCCTCGACCAGGAAGCCCATCGACATGCACTTGATGCCGTGGTTCTGCATCGGATCCAGGCGATGGCCGTCGGACGACGTGGGATCGCCGCCGATGCCCAGCATGCGCGGCATCGACGGCCCGTAGATATCGGCGTCCAGCAGGCCCACCTTGAGGCCCTTGTCGCGCAACGCCAGGGCCAGGTTGACGGCGGTGGTCGACTTGCCGACGCCGCCCTTGCCGGAGGCCACGGCGACGATCGACTTGACCCCCGGCATCAGCACGTCGTCGACCGGCACCTGGCCGGCCGGGCCGCCGTCCTGCGGCCGTTCGGCGGTCAGCACCGCGGTGACCGACAGCACGCCGGGCAGGCCGTGCACGCGGTCCTCGGCCGCCTTGCGCAACGGCTCCATGTGCGGCCCGCGCTCCGGGTCGACCTGAATCGCGAAGGCCACGTGGCCGTCCTTGACCTGCAGTCCGGCGATCATCCCGAGATCGACGATGCTGCCACCCCGATCGGGATCCGCGACACCCTGAAGGGCTTCGAGGATCTGCGTTTCCGTCACCTGCGTCATCCTTGAATCTCCAAACAAACCATCCGATATCCGGAAAACGTCATCCGGGGCCGCGTTGCGTCTCCGGCTGGACTGTCATATAAGGCCAGCAGCTTGGACTTCAAAGGCCGGACCGGTATTTTATAAGGAAAGGGTGATATCCATGGCATGGAATCCACAAGGCGGCGGGCCCTGGGGGGGCGGAGGCGGCGGCCAAGGCCCGTGGGGAGGGCGTGGCCCGGGCGGCGGCGGGCGCGGCCCCAATCCACCCGACCTTGAAGATCTCCTGCGCGATTTCCAGAACAAGGCGCGCAAGTTCGTTCCCGGCGGCGGGTTCGGCGGCGTCCGCGGGCTGATCCTGGTGGTCATCCTGATCATCGCGGCCTGGGTCGGCATCGGCGGCCTGTACCGGGTGGAGCCCGGCCAGCAGGGCGTCCAGTTGCTGTTCGGGCGCTACGTGTCGCAGACCCCGGCCGGTCTGCACTGGTGGTTTCCGGCACCGATCGGCACCGTCTACACACCGGACGTCAACCGCATCAACGTGGTTCCGATCGGCTATCGCGAGCTGCCGGGCGGCTCCAAGGCGCGCCAGGACGTGCCGCAGGAAAGCCTGATGCTGACCGGCGACCAGAACATCGTCGACCTGGACTTCCAGGTGCAGTGGCGGATCAAGGACGCGGCCGATTTCCTGTTCAACATCCGCAGCCCGGAGGTCACCATCAAGGTGGCGGCGGAAAGCGCGATGCGCGAGGTGGTCGGCCAGACGCCGCTGGAGGACACCCTGTCGCGCGGCCGTACCGACGTCCAGAACCGGGCCGAGGCGCTGTTGCAGGAGATCCTCGATTCCTATGGCTCCGGCGTGCTGATCACCGAAGTCAAGCTGCAGGACACCGACCCGCCGCGCGACGTGATCGACGCCTTCAACGACGTGCAGCGGGCCAAGCAGGATCAGGAACGCCTGATCAACGAGGCCACCGCCTATCGCAACAACATCGTGCCGCGCGCCCAGGGCGAGGCGCAACGGATGATCCAGCAGGCCACCGCCTACAAGGACCGGGTGGTCAACGAGGCGAAGGGCGAGGCGCAACGCTTCATCGACGTCTACGACGCCTATCGCACCAACACCGCGGTCACCCGCCAGCGCCTCTATCTGGAGCGCATGCAGGAGGTGCTCGGCCGCGCCAACAAGATCATCATCGACGAGGACGCGCAGGGCGCCCAGGGCGTGGTGCCCTACCTGCCGCTCAATCAACTGCAGCCCACGCGGCCGAGCACGGGAGGAACCCGCTGATGAGAGTCACCCTGATCGTCCTCGGAATCCTTCTGGCGGTGGTCGGCGTCGCGGCCTACAGCGCCATGTTCACCGTCCATCAGACGCAGCAGGCGCTGGTGCTTCAGTTCGGCAACCCGAAATGGGTGGCCAACACGCCCGGGCTGCATTTCAAGGTGCCGTTCATCCAGAACGTGGACTACTACGAGCGCCGCATCCTCGACCTCGACCCGCCGCCGCAGGAGGCGCCGCTGGCCGACCAGAAGCGGGTCAACGTGGACACCTTCGCCCGCTACCGGATCGTCGATCCGCTGGAGTTCCGCAAGAAGGCCGGCACCGACCGCAATTTCCGCGACGTGTTCGGCGGCCAGCTGAACGCCGCGGTGCGCGCCGAGGTGGGCCGGGTCCTGCTGGGCGACATGCTGTCCGAAAAGCGGGCCGAGGTGATGGACCGCATCTCCCAGACCCTGAAGGACAAGGCGCCGGAGTTCGGGGTCGAGGTGATCGACGTGCGGATCGGCCGCACCGACCTGCCGGAGGCCACCTCGGCCGCGGTGTACAACCGCATGCGCTCGGACCGCGAGGCCTACGCGGCCGAGATCCGGGCCGAGGGCGAGAAGCAGAAGCTGCGCATCGAGGCCGAGGCCGACCGCCAGCGCACCGTCATCCTGGCCGAGGCGCAGCGGGAGTCCGACATCCTGCGCGGTCAGGGCGACGCCGAGCGGACCCGGATCCTCAACGAGGCCTACGGCCGCGACGTGGAGTTCTTCGCCTTCTACCAGACCCTGAACGCCTACGAGCGGGGCCTGGGGGACGACACCACCCTGGTGCTGAGTCCGGATTCGGAGTTCTTCCGCTACTTCAAGTCCAGTGTCGGACGCTGACGGTTCCCGTGACCCACCTGTTGGCCGCTCTGGGCCTGGCCATCGCCATCGAGGGGATCCTGTACGCGCTGTTTCCGGATGTCATGAAACGGATGATGGCCCAGGTCCTGATGCTCCCCGCCGACATGCTGCGCGTCGCCGGCCTCGCCGCCGCGACGCTCGGCGTATTCCTGGTCTGGCTGGCCCTCGGGCATTAACCCTTTTCTGACAAACGGCATGTTATGCCACGGCTATCGTCAAGCTTCGGCCACATTCGCCGCCGATATATTGCGCCGGGAAAGACCGACATGGTGAGAGTTGCTGTCAACGGAGCACGCCAGATGACGTATCGGATGGTTTCTCGGGCGGTCGTCCGCGCCATCGACACCCTGCCGGACGACCGGCTGGTGCGCTGGATGATCGCCGGGCTCCTGGCCATCGCCACGCTCGCCTCCGCCGCCGCCGCCCAGGCGCGGACCCCGGAAAGCTTCGCCGACCTCGCCGAGCGGCTGCTGCCGTCGGTGGTCAACATCTCCACCACCCAGACCGTGCGCGCCTCGCACCCCGGCATCGAAATGCCGCAGTTTCCGCCGGGATCGCCGTTCGAGGAGTTCTTCAAGCACTTTTTCGACCGCCGCGACGGCCCGCAGACGGAGCGCCGCGCCACCTCGCTCGGATCCGGGTTCATCGTCGAGGGCGGCTACGTGGTGACCAACAACCACGTGATCGAGGGGGCCGAGGAGATCACGGTCATCCTTCAGGACGACACCCGCCTGGAGGCCGAACTGGTCGGCACCGACCCGAAGACCGACGTCGCGGTGCTCAAGCTCAAGAGCGGCCGGGAACTCGACGTGCCGGCCCTGACGCTGGGCGATTCCGGCCGGGTGCGGGTCGGCGACTGGGTGGTGGCGATCGGCAATCCGTTCGGCCTCGGCGGCACCGTCACCGCCGGCATCGTCTCGGCGCGCGGCCGCGACATCAACGCCGGACCCTACGACGATTTCATCCAGACCGACGCCTCGATCAACAAGGGCAACTCCGGCGGCCCGATGTTCAACATGGACGGCGAGGTGATCGGCATCAACACCGCCATCTACTCGCCGTCCGGCGGCAGTGTCGGGATCGGCTTCGCCCTGGCCATGGAGGTGGCCAAGCCGGTCATCGAACAACTGATCGAATACGGCCGCACCCGGCGCGGCTGGCTCGGCGTGCGGATCCAGACCGTGACCCCGGAAGTCGCCGAGAGCCTGGGTCTCGACGACCCGAAGGGGGCCCTGGTGGCGGCGGTCAGCGAGGACGGTCCGGGCGCCGGGGCGGGCATCGTCGCGGGCGACGTCATCCTGACCTTCGACGGCCGCGCGGTGCCCGAGATGCGCCGCCTGCCGCGCATGGTCGCGGAAACCGAGATCGACCGCAGGGTGCCGGTGAGAGTCTGGCGCGACGGCGAGACGCTGACCGTCGACGTGCGGATCGGCGAACTCGAGGAGGAGGAGGAAGCGGCCGACTGGACGCGCGGCGACGACGCTCCGTCGCCCGCCGCGGCGCATGAGATCCCGGACCTCGGCCTGTGGGTGATGCCGCCCACCGAGGACGTGCGGGACCGGTTCGGGCTTGGCGACGGCCCCATCGGGGGCGTGGTGATCACCCGCGTCGACGGCGACGGCCCGGCGGCCGAGAAAGGCATCCAGCCGGGCGACGTGATCGTCGAGGTCAACCAGTACGAGGTGGCCACGGCGGCCGACGTGGCGGCGCGGATCGAGGAGGCCCGGTCCCGCGACCGCCGCTCGGTGCTGCTGTTCGTGGAACGCCAGGGCGACCTGCGGATCGCCGGCGTGCGGCTGCGCGACGCCGACTGACCCCCCCATCCGGCCGATCGGCCGACGGGACGTCCGGAGCGGGCATCGGGGCGCCGGCAAGCGCCCCCGG
>JANQGL010000002.1 GCA_028277325.1 Magnetospira sp. | reverse complement strand
TGAAGGTGCCGACGCTGAGCGCCGCGTCGTAGGCGTCCGGCGGCAGCGGCAACGCCCGCGTCAGGTCGGCCTCGAACAGGTCGTCGTAAATGCCCTGGTCGCGGCCGGGTTCGCCCGCCTGGACGGCGTCGACATCTCTCCCGAGATGCTGGACCGGGCGCGCGCCAAGGGCATTTACGACGACCTGTTCGAGGCCGACCTGACGCGGGCGTTGCCGCTGCCGCCGGACGCCTACGACGCGGCGCTCAGCGTCGGCACCTTCACCCACGGCCACGTCGGACCCGACGCACTCGACGCGGTGATCCGCGTCGTCCGCCCGGGCGGCATTGTCTGCATCACCATCAACGAGGGGGTGTTCGCGGCCCACGACTATCCCGGCAAGCTGGCCGACCTGGAACTGCGCGGCCTGTGCCGCAACCTCGATCTGTGCGAGACCGCCTACCTGGACGGCGAGGGAATCCGTTGCATGGTGGCGACCCTGGAGGTGTCGCGCGCGGACGCCTGACGGGGCGCCGGTCAGCGCTCCCGGAACGCCTCGTGGCGCAGCTTGAGGACCGGCCGGATCAGATAGTCGATCACCGTCTTCTCGCCGGTGTGGATGTCCACCGTGGCCTCCATGCCCGGCGTGATGGCCCAGGTCCCCTCGGTCTCGCCGAGCCAGGTCTTGTCGGTCCTCACCACCACCCGGAAGTAGGTCTCGCCGGTCTGCGGGTCGGTGGTCGAGTCCGGGGCCACCAGGATCACCCGGCCGTCGAGCCCGCCGTAGCGCACGAAGTCGTAGGTCGAGATCTTGACGGTGGCCTTCTGGCCCGCCTCCACGTAGCCCACGTCGGTCGGCTTCAGGCGCGCCTCGATGACCAGGTTGCTGCCCGAGGGCACGATCTCCATGATCGCCTCGCCCGGCTTCACCACCCCGCCGATGGTGTGGTAGCGCATGTTCTTGACCACCCCGTCGATGGGGCTCTTGATCTCGGCCCGCAGGCCCTGGTCGGTCGCCTTGACCAGCACCTCGCGGATCTGGGCGATGGCCAGTTCCTCGCCGCCCAGGGACTCCTCGGCCTCGCGGCGGAATCCGGAGTCCACCTCGCGCTGCCGTTCGAGCGCCTCCTCGACGGCGGCGCGGGCGCGCGGGATCGCCGGCTTCAGGCGCTGGATCTCGCCCTCCAGGCTCTCCACCTCGGCCTGCAGTTCGAGGTGATCCATCTTCGCGGTCAGGCCCTGCGACAGCAGCGAGCTGGACATCCGCAGGCGCTCGCGGGCCAGGGCCAGGTTGTGGGCGGTGGCGCGCTGGTTGGCCTCCAGCTCCTCCACCTCCAGCTCGCGCTGCCGGACCTGTTCCTGCAGCACCTTGAGACTGCTCCGCAGCTCCGTCCGGCGGGCCGCGAAGGCGCGCTGTTCGGCCGCCACCAGGGACGGCCGGCGCGCCGCCACCTCGGCCGGGAACTGGAGGGATCCGGCGCCGGTGGCCTCGGCGCGCAGGCGGGCCCGGGTCAGCAGGTGGCCGTCCAGGCGGACCTGCAATTCCTCGCGGTTGACCCCGGTGGTGCCCAGGTCGAGGAGGATCAGCGGCACGCCGGCCCGCACCATGTCGCCTTCCTCGACGTCGATCCGCTGCACGATGCCGCCTTCCAGATGCTGGATCACCTTCACGTTGCCCTGTGGCACCACCTCGCCCATCGCCACCGCCACCTCGTCGAGTTCGGCGAGGGCGGCCCAGGACAGGCCGCCGGCCATCAGCAGGACGATGGCCCAGGCGATCGGCCGCCAGGTCGGGATCGGCCGCGCCGCGACCAGGCCGTCGAGCCGGCTCACGGCTCGCCTCCCGCCGCCCCGGCGGCCAGGTCGGGCGGCGCCACCGGCGCCGCGGCCGCGGCCTGGGCCGGCGCCGACCGGCGCTGCGCCGGTCCGCCGCCGCCCGGTCGCCCGAACAGGCGCGGCAGGATGTCCTTGGCCGGGCCGGTGATGGCGACCCGCCCCTTGTCGAGCGCGATCAGGTCGTGGCAGGCCGGCAGCAGCACCGGGCTATGGGTGACGAGGACGATCGCGCGCTGCGCGGCCAGCGCGACCAGGGTCTTCTTCAACTCCTCCTCGGCCTGCCGGTCGAGGCTGCCCGAGGGTTCGTCGAGCAGCAGCACCGCCGGATCGCCGATCAGGGCGCGGGCGATGGCGACCCTCTGGCGCATGCCGCCCGACAGCCGCCGCCCGGCCTCGCCGATCTGGGTCGCGTAGCCGTTGGGCAGGTCGACGATCACGTCGTGCACCCCGGCCGCACGGGCGGCGGCCAGAATCTGCTCGTCGGTCGCCTCGGGAAACCGGTGCACGATGTTGTCGCGGATGGTGCCGGCGAACAGGATCGACTCCTGCGGCACGTAGCCGATCCAGCCGGCCAGTTCGGCGCGGCTGAACTGGACGATGTCGGCGTCGTCGAGCAGCACCCGCCCCTCGGTCGGCTTGTAGAGGCCCTGGGCGATCTTGATCAGGGTCGTCTTGCCGGAGCCGTTGCGGCCGACCAGGGCGTGCATGCGCCCCGGCGCCAGGGTCAGGTTGACCTTGGAGAGCACCGGCGGGCCGTCGTCGCCGTAGCCGTAGCCGACGTCCTCGAAGGTCAGCTTGCCCCGCGGGCGGTCCATCGCGACGGCGCCGGTCCGGCGGTCGCTCTCGGCGGCGAAGATCCTGCCCAGGCGCTCCACCGACTGCCGGAAGGTGGCGTAGCCGCGCCAGGTGTTCACGAGCTGGTTGAGCGGCCCGATGATGCGGCTGGACAGCATGTTGGTGGCGATCAGGGACCCGATGGTCAGGTTCTGGTCGATGATCGCCAGGGCGCCGACCGTGGTCATCAGGACGGTGGTCGCCATCGACAGGGTGGTGCCCAGGGTGGTGTAGACGTCGGTCTTGTGGCCGCGCGAGATGGCCCGCTCGATGTTGTCGGCGTGCGCCGCCTCCCACACCGGCCGCATCGCCCGCTCCAGGGCCAGCGCCTTGACGGTGGTGCGGCCGCCGATGATCTCGCCGATCAGGCTTTCGCGGTTGAGGCTGGTCTCGCGCTCCAGCTTGCTGGCCTTGTTCAGGGCCGCGCCGGAGCGCCAGGCGAGCAGCATGAACACCGGCAGGATGACCAGCAGCACCCAGGCGATCGGCCAGGCGATGACGCAGATCAGGCCCAGGAACAGGACCACGAAGGGCAGATCGGTGAGCAGCACCGCGGCGGCCCCCGACACCGTGTTGCGGATCACGTCGACGTCGCGGAACAGGGACTGCCAGAACGACCCGGGCTGCGATTCCAGGTGATGCAGCGGCAGCGAGGTCATCTTGTCGAACAGCCGCCGGCCCACCTGCACGTCGACCTTGAGCCCCACCGTCTGCATGATCCGGGCGCGCGCGTTGCGCAGCAGGAAGTCGAACACCAGCACCAGACCCATGCCGATGCTCAGGCCCTGCAGGGTGGTCAGGCCGTGGTGGAACACCACCCGGTCGTAGATCTGCAGGACGAACACCGGCACCGCCAGGGCCAGCAGGTTGATGAACAGGGCCAGGGTCAGCAACTCGCCGAACACCGGCCGCATCGGGCGCAGCAGGTTGCGCAGCCACATGTCGGTCGACGGGGCCTCGGCGGAGGCTTCGAACGGATTGCTCATCGGCGGCCGGTTTTTTTGCGAAGGGGTCGCGGGGCGACAGTATATCCCCGCATCGGCCGCCGAGACCAGTCCGCGATCGTTTCGCAGGTTTCAGGAGCCGCCTCGCACCCTTTGTGCTAGACTGCGCCCCAGTGCGGTCAGTTGGAGGCGGGCATCCATGCCGCCCGCCT
>JANQGL010000427.1 GCA_028277325.1 Magnetospira sp. | reverse complement strand
TGTCGGCCCGGCGCCCCAGTCAAGCATTTGTTTGTGCAGCGATTCACCAAACGAATGTCGACCTTCGCCCGAATCTTTCGTTTGGATCGCTGCACTAGTGTGGTGGATTCGAAGTTCGCGGCATTATTCGGGGTCGGCTCCGTGGCGAACTTCGACTCCGAAACCACACTAGAATCAAGAGGTTACCTAGTGTCCTTATCGAATCCGAAGTTCGGAAGCACCCGCCCCATAATACAACGAACTTCGGATTCGGGACACTAGCGTTTTTGGAGGAAGCGCGATCCAGCGTGATCAGATCGAGGCGTTCATTGTTGTGATTTGTGCGTAAAAGGGCATATTTGCGAATGCGGAGGCGATTCCAGGAGGGTGTAGGGGCGCCCGGTCGCGCCGGACTCCGGGGGCGAGGACCGACAACCGGCAGGTCCGCCTGTCGGCCACCGGAAGCCGGTCGGCGGTCGGGGTCGGACGCGGTCCCGTCTACCTGACGGTGACCCGGCGGCGGATCGCGAACCGTTTCTCCCGGCCGTCCGGCCCCTGGCGGATCACCTCGAAGACCCCGCTATAGGTCCCGGCCGGCCAGGGGTCCGCCTTGCGCTTGCGGCCGCCGTACCGGTAGAACCGGGCCTGGTCCTTTTCGGCCCGGATCTCGCTGGCGAAAAACGTCCCGCCGCCGGGCCCGGTGATGGTCATGCGCAGGACGTCGCCCTTTCGCACCCCATAGGTATCGGCCCACAACACCAGGTTGGGCGACAGCACCGACAGTTCGTCGGGCGCCATCCCGCCGCGGCGCGCCTCGTCCGGTTTCGGCGGCCGGTAATAGAACCCGGCCGCGTAGGGCATGGCGGGCAGATAGACCAGGGCCGCCGCCGCCGTCTCGCTCCACAGCGGCTCCGGACCCGGACCGCAGGCGTCGGCGCGCCGTCCGATCCCGATGAACGGATCGATGACGAGGGTCGTTTTCGCGCCGTCCGGAGTCCGCGCATCGAGCCGCACCTGGAAATGCAGGTGCGGGAACTCGGCGAGACCCGAGTGGCCGACCAGGCCCAGACGGTCGCCCGCCGCCACCCGGTCGCCTTTTCGCACCGCCACCGAGCCGCGCCTGAGGTGGCAGTACCGGGTGAACCAGCCCGCGCCGTGGTCGACCAGCACCCCGTTGCCGCACTCGCGGCCGCGCACCGCCGCGCGCACCGACTCCGTCAGGTCGGCGTCGGTGACCCCGTCGCGCCGGCCGACCACGGTGCCGGCGGCGGCCGCCCGGACGGTCACCCCCTGGCGCATCGCGGCCAGGTCGCGGATCGCGAAATCGGTCCCCTTGTGGGCGTCGTAGGTCAGGGGGTCGCAACGGAAGTTCCTGGCGCCCGGCCCCGGGTCCACGTCCACGTAGTTGGGAATCCAGCAGGTCTCGCCGGGCACGCAGTCGATCGGCAGGTCGAGCCGGATCGGCGGCGCGGCCCCGGCGCGGTCCGCCGCCAGGGCGAGACCGATCAGGAGGCAGAGGATCGGCAGACGTCTCATGGCGGCAGGATAGCCCAACCGGCGGTGCGGCGAAACCATGCCCGGAGGCGCGTTTCGCGGCGCAAAAAGATTCCGTTGCATCGCCGTCACCGGTTGCCCAGAATCTGCGTCCTGCGCGCCGGCCCGGCGCTCGCCGGGTGCCGTCATCGTTCAAGAAATCATGGAGGGCCCGAGAGATGGACGATCTGACCGGATTTTATTTCGAGGACATCGAGGTCGGCATGACCGCCTCGTTCGGCAAGACCATCACCGAGGCCGACATCTGGGGCTTCGCCGCCGTGTCCGGCGACACCAATCCGGTGCACATCAACGAGGAGTACGCCAAGGGCACGATGTTCAAGGGGCGCATCGCGCACGGCATCCTGTCGGCCGGCCTGATCTCCTGCGTGCTGGGCACCAAGCTGCCCGGGCCGGGCGCCATCTACGTCAACCAGAGCCTCAAGTTCAAGGCGCCGGTGATGATCGGCGACACGGTCACGGCGCGGGTCGAGGTCACCGGCACGGTGGCGGACAAGGGTTTCGTGGAGCTGAAGACCCAATGCTTCATCGGCGACAGGCTGGCGGTCGACGGCAGCGCCACCCTGATGGTGCCGAAGAAGGGTTGAGCCCCCGTTGCGGGCGGGTCCCCGGCGCGCGACCCGGCGCTACAGGGGCTCGCCCTTCAGCAGACGCGGCAGGTCGCCGACCTGGCCCATGGCGTGGCGCATGAAGAATTTCTTCAGCGGCGGCGTCCGGTCGACCGCCGCCAGGCCGAGCCCGCGGGCCAGCCGCAGGGGCGGGACGTTGTTCGAGAACAGTCGGTTGAGTCCGTCGGTCAGGGCCAGCATCAGGGTGTTGTCGAAGCGCCGCCAGCGGGCGTAGGCGTCCAGCGCCGCCGGGCCGCCCGGGTCCTGGCCCAGGCGCCGCGCGTCGACGATCACCTCGGCCAGCGCCGCCACGTCGCGCAGCCCCATGTTCAGCCCCTGGCCGGCGATCGGGTGCATGCCGTGCGCCGCGTCGGCGACCAGGGCCAGCCGGAGGTCGGTGGCGCGGCGTGCGTATTGCAGCGACAGCGGATAGGCGAAGCGCGGCCCGACCAGCCGCAGCCGGCCCAGGAAGTCCCCGAACCGCAGCCGCAGTTCGGCCAGGAATCCGGCGTCGCCGAGCCCCATGATCGCCGGCGCCAGGTCGTCACGCTCGGCCCACACGATGGACGACCGGTTGTCGCGCAACGGCAGGATGGCGAACGGGCCGCCGGGCAG
>JANQGL010000446.1 GCA_028277325.1 Magnetospira sp. | reverse complement strand
CGGGCCGTCGCCGAGGCGGCCGACACCGCCGCCGAGGCGGGCGCGGCGGTGGTCGGCGTCCGCCACACCAACCATTTCGGCATCGCCGCCCTCTATGCGGAGACGCTGGTCGCCCGCGGGCTCGTCGCGCTGGTGTGCTCCAACGCCCCGCCGACCATGGCGCCGTTCGGCGGCCGGCGGCCGTTCTTCGGCACCAACCCGCTCGCCTTCGGGATCCCGACGCCGGGCGGGCGCCCGATCCTCGCCGACATGGCGACCTCCATCGTGGCGCGCGGCAAGATCATCCTGGCGAGCCAGCGCGGCGAGACCATTCCGCTCGGCTGGGCGCTCGATCGCGAGGGCCACCCGACCACCGATCCGGCGGCGGCGCTGAGCGGTGTCGTGCTGCCGTTCGGCGGTGCCAAGGGATCGGCGATCGCCCTGCTGGTCGACATGCTGGCCGCCGTGCTGACCGGCGCCGGCTTCGCCACCGACCTGCCGGACTTCTACGAAGACCTGACGCGCAAGGGCGACCTCGGGCACTTCCTGATGGCGATCGACCCGGCGCGGTTCATGCCGCCGGAGCGTTTTCTGGCCCGCGTCGGACGCTATATCGAGATGCTGGACGCGTGCCCGACCGCGGAAGGCTTCGACGCGGTCCTGCTGCCCGGCGAGGTGGAGATGCTGCGGCGCCGGGAACGGCTGGCCGATGGAATCGCGCTGCCGGCCGACACCCTGGCCGGCATGGAACGGGCCGCCAAACGCGTCTCGGTGACCCTGACCTTGTGAGGAGCGGCAAGCCGGGGAGCCCGTGTCACGGCCCGTCGGCGACCTCCTCGGCCGGTTCGCTCGCGACCGGTCCCTGCGCATGGCGCGCCTGCTTGACCAGCGCGTAGGCCATGCGCAAATGGACCCGCATGGTCTCCTCGGCGAGCTGGCGGTCGCGGCGCTCGATGGCCGACAGCAGGTCCCAGTGCTGTTGGATCGACCGGCGGATATCGACGTCGTCATAGACGTAGAAGGCGCCGACCACCGTCGGAATGTCGACCAGCGTCGACGCCATCGCGCGCAGCCGGGGCGACCCGCCGGCGTCCAGGATCAGCCGGTGGAAACGGTTGTTGGCGACCTGCAGGGCGCCGAGGAAATCGAGGGGCCTCTCGGTCGCGAAGCGCTGCATGGCCGCCGTCGCATCCACCAGACCGCCGATCTCGTCCGCCGTCGCGTGCGCCGCCGCCAGGCCGGCGGCATGGCCTTCCAGCAGGATCCGCAGCTCGAACACCTCGTCGATGTCGCGGTCGGTCAGGGCCGCCACGAAGGCGCCGCGACCCCGGTGACCGGTCAACAGGCCGTCATCGATCAGGCGCTGTAGCGCCGCACGCACCGGGGTCCGACTGACCCCGAGGGTCGCCGCGACGTGCTCCTCCTTGAGCTGGGCGCCGGGGGCCAGATGCCCGGAGATGATGCGGCGCCGAAGCGTGCGGTAGACATGCTCGGTCAGCTTGCTCATGCGGTCCCTTCTCACGGGCATCCCGACCAAGGACGGGTCGGGCGCTTCGCGATGAGCATGGCGCCGATCACGCCGTCGGAGAAGGGTCGGCGACGCCGACGAAAGATTCCGGAGTATCCGCCCACCGGGAGCCGGGGCTGGAGGGTCGCTCCGCCGCACACCCTCCCGAGTAGTTGGCCCGAGTTTGTTGTTATTTTTTCTCAGAAAAGGTGTTAACATACAACCGTCGATATATGTATCCGGCCGTGCCGAGGGGGGAACCGTGCTCGTTCGGCCGATGATCGGAGAGTGGGAGCCGCGCGGCATCGAAACCGTCGCCACGGCCGAGGCGCGCCATTTGGTGCGCCTGCCGGTGCCCGGGCTGGCGGGGGACCTGCACCAGGACCTGGGCCGGGCGGCGCTGGCCGTGACCCTGTCGGGCACGCTGGCCGGCGGCGAGGCCCGCGACGGGTTCCTGGAGAAACTGCGCGAGCAGTTCGCGGCCGGCGAGCCGGTCGATTTCGTCGCCGACATCCTGACCGACAGCGACCTGGAACAGGTGCTGATCCGCGACTTCCGGCTCAGCGAGGTGGCCAGGTCGGCCGACAGGTTCCGCTACCAGATCACCCTGGTGGAGTACACCGAACCGCCGGAACCGCCCGGCCTGGACCTTGGCCTGGACGTGGACCTGGGCCTGGACATCGACCTGGGGCTGGACCTGTTCGACCTGCCCGGCCTGCTGTTCGACGTGCCGTCCTTCGACGACATGCTGTCGCCCATCGGTACGGCGGCCGAGGGCCTGAAGGCGGCGCTGGGCGGCGCCGGCAGCCTGCTCGATCCCTTGAACGCGATCGTGGACTGAGGCGGTCGAGCGATGGCGTTGCAGGCCCAACTCCAGGCAGAGATCGACACCGGCGGGTTCGCCGCGTCGCTTGACGTGACCCTGACCACCGGGTCCGGCGACCTGACGGCCATCAGCCTGCCCGACGCGCCAAACGAGACCGGCGACGCCTCGGCGGCCCTGGCGGCCATCGACCT
>JANQGL010000171.1 GCA_028277325.1 Magnetospira sp. | reverse complement strand
GCCGCCCTCGGACGGGATGTCGTCGGACCCTAAACGATGAAGGTCGGCGGCGGCAAGGTGGACGGCTTTCTCGCGGCGCCGCCGCCCGGCATCCGCGCGGTCCTGGTGTTCGGCCGCGACGACGGCCTGGTGCGGGAACGGGCACGGCGGATTCTGTGCGGGATCGTCGACGACCCGAACGATCCGTTCCGGGTGGTGGAGCTGTCCGGGCGTGACGTCGAGGCCGATCCGGCGCGGCTGGCCGACGAGGCGGCGGCCCTGTCGATGATCGGCGGCCGACGCGTGGTGCGGATCCGGGACTCCGCCGAATCGGCCCACAAGGCCCTGGCGTCGTTTCTCGATCATCCGATGGGCGACAACCTGATCGTGGTCGAGGCCGGCGACCTCGGCCCGCGCGCCGCGCTCCGCAAGCTGTTCGAGTCCGGCGACGCGGCGGCGGCCATCGCCTGCTATCCGGACGAAGGGGCCGATCTCGAACGGGTCATCGACCAGACCCTGGCGGCGCACGGGCTGACCGCCGAGCCCGACGCCCGCGCCCACCTGGCGCTCCATCTGGGATCGGACCGCATGGTGACGCGGACCGAACTGGCCAAGCTCGCGGTCTACATGGGCGACGAGACAACGGTGCGGCTCGCCCATGCCCGGGCCTGCGTCGGCGACAGCGGCGCCGCCTCGCTCGACGCGTTGCTGTCGGCGCTGGGCGAGGGCGACGCCGGCCGCCTCGATCGGGCCCTCGACCGGGTGTTCGAGGAAGGCATGGCGCCGGTCGGTCTGTTGCGGCTGGTCAGCCGCCATTTCCAGCGCCTGCACCTGGCGGCCGGGCACCTGGCCGACGGCCTGCCGCCGGACAGGGCGATGGCGCGCCTGAAGCCGCCGGTGATCTTCAAGGCGGCACCGTCGTTCCGCGGTCAACTGCGCAGCTGGACTCCGGACCGCCTGGCCCGCGCCTTCGACCTCCTGGCCGAAACGGAAGCCGACTGCAAGACGTCCTGGCTGCCCGACGAGACCCTCTGCCGGCGCACCCTGATGCGCCTGGCCCAGGCCGCGCGGCGTTAGCCCGGCCCGGCGGCGTCCCCGGCCTGCCCGTGGGTGCCGTGGCTCAGCCGGTGCAGCAGGTCGTCGAGCTGTTCCAGGCTGTCGTAATGCAGGGTCAGGGTGCCGCCGCGGCCGCCGAACCGCATGTCGACCCGCAACCCCAGCAGGTTGGACAGGTCGCGCTCCAGGGCCAGGGTGTCGGCATCCTTGTCGGCGCCGCGGTCGCCGCGCGGAGCGCGCGGACCGGTGCGGCCGTCCTTGCGGACCAGACGCTCGGTCTGCCGCACGTTGAGGCCCTTGCTGGACACCTGGCGGCCGAGCGACACCGGGTCGTCGGCGCTCAGCAAGGCGCGCGCGTGTCCGGCCGACAGGCTGCCGTCCTCAAGCATCGCCTTCACCGGGTCCGGCAACCCGAGGAGTCGCATCATGTTGGCCACATGACTGCGGCTCTTGCCGACGATCCGCGCCAGGTCTTCCTGGGTGTGCTCGAACTCGTCCATCAGGCGCCGATAGCCTTCCGCCTCTTCCAGCGGCGACAGGTCCTGACGTTGCAGGTTCTCGACCAGGGCGATCTCCAGCGCCTCCTGGTCGTCGAACTCGTTGACGATGACCGGCACCTCGTGCAACCGGGCCAGTTGCGAGGCCCGCCACCGCCGTTCCCCGGCGATGATCTCGAAGCTGTCGGGATCGGCCGGATCGCGGCGCACCAGCAGCGGCTGCAGAATCCCCTTTTCGCGCACCGAACTGACGAGATCCTGCAACGCCTCCTCGTCGATCCGATGGCGCGGCTGGAAGCGGCTGGGTTTCAGGAACTCGATCGGCACGTTGCGGATCGCCCGTCCGGGGGCCGCCGCCGACTCGTCGCCCGAGGGTCCGTAGCCCGCTTCGTCGCCACCGAGCAGCGCCGACAGGCCGCGCCCGAGCTGATTGCCCCGCCGCGCCATCACGCGGCCACCCGCCGTTCGCGGCGCAGCACCTCGCTGGCCAGGTTGACATAGGCCTGCGACCCGGCGCAGCGCAGGTCGTAGAGCAGCACCGGCTTGCCGTGCGACGGCGCCTCCGAGACCCGGACGTTGCGCGGGATCACCGTCTCGTAGACCTTGTCGCCGAAATAGCCGCGCACGTCGGCGGCCACCATGTCGGACAATTTGTTGCGGCTATCGAACATCGTCAACACAATACCTTGTATGTCCAAGGTCGGATTGAAGACCTGGCGCACGCGCTCGATGGTCTTCACCAGATGGCTGACGCCTTCCAGGGCGAAGAACTCGCACTGCAGCGGCACCAGCACCGACTGGGCGGCGACCAGGGCGTTGATGGTCAGCAGGCCGAGGGCCGGCGGGCAATCGATCAGGATGTAGTCAAATTCGCCGGTATCGTGGTCCAGGGACTGCCTGAGCCGGTACTCGCGGCGCGCCAGACCCACCAGCTCGATCTCCGCCCCGGCCAGATCGACTCCCGACGGCACCAGCCACAGGCCGGGCACGTCGGTTTCCAGCATCGCCGCCCCGACCGTCGCCTCGCCAAGCAGCACGTGATAGGACCCGGTGCGGCGCGCCGTGCGGTCCGCGCCCACCCCGGTGCTCGCGTTGCCCTGCGGGTCCAAATCGATGATCAGAACCCGTTTATGAATCGCCGCCAGGGCGGTGGCCAGATTGATCGCGGTGGTCGTCTTGCCGACCCCGCCCTTCTGATTGGCGATGGCCAAAATACGCGGGGTGCCCGGTTTATTTCGGAGTTCGGTGCTCATCGTGCCTGGAAACCTCCCCAATCCGCAGAACCCGCCCGGACGGATCCGTCCGGCTTTCGAAAATTTCCGCAGTCAGTTTCCAGGTTTTTCGCGACTCCGTCAATTCCCGATCGACCGATTGTCCCTTGAGGAGAAGCAAAATACCGTATTTTTTCAGGTGAGGGACCCCAAGATGTAGCAATTTGGGCACGGCGGCCAGGGCCCGGGCGGTGATCGCGTCGGCCTCGAACGGCGGCAGGGACTCGATCCGCGCCGCATGCACCGTCACCGGCGCGGCGCAGGCCCGGGCCGCTTCGCGCAGAAACACCGCCTTGCGCTGATCGCTTTCCACCAGATGGACATGCCGTCCGGCCACCAGGGCCAGGACCAGTCCCGGAAATCCGGCGCCCGTGCCCAGATCGACCACGACCTTCCCGTCCGACGGCAACAGCGGCGCCAGCTGCGCCGAATCCAGGACGTGCCGCCGCCAGACGTCGTCCAGCGTCGCACCGCCGACCAGGTTGATCCGTGCCTGCCACTTTTTCAGCAAGCTCAAATAGGTTTCGAGTCGGGTGACTGTTTCACGTGAAACGCCGGTGGCGGCCCGGAACCCCTCCGGCGTCAGAGGGTCCCGCACCATCGGCACTCCTCGTCTCCTGGTCAGGCGGCACTGGACCGGGTTTTGACATGGGCCAGCAGGGCCGTCAAGGCGGCCGGGGTGACCCCCGAGATCCGGGCCGCCGCGCCCAGGGTGGCCGGGCGGGCCGCGTCCAGCTTGCCGCGTACCTCGTTGGACAACGACGGCAGGGCCCAGTAGTCCAGGCCCTCCGGCAGGGCCAGCGCCTCGTCCCGTCGGAAGGCCTTGATATCCGCCGCCTGCCGATCCAGGTAGGCGGCATAGAGGGCCTCGACGGCCATCTGCCGGGCCGCCCGGGGCGGCAGGTCCGCCACCGCCGGCCAGACCGTCGCCAGTTCGGCCAGGCCGACGTCCGGATAGGCCAGCAGATCGAACGCCGAGCGGCGCACCCCGTCCTGGTTGACGGCCAGGCCGCGCGCCCGAAAGTCGGCCGGCGTGCCGGTTAAAGACTCCAGCACCGTCCGCGCCCGGGCCAACTCCGTCATCCAGCGCGCGAAGGAGTCCGCGCGGTCGCGCCCGACCACCCCGACCGCCCGGCCTTTCGGGGTCAGGCGCTGGTCCGCGTTGTCGGCCCGCAACAGCAGGCGGTACTCGGCCCGCGACGTGAACATGCGGTAGGGCTCCCGGGCGCCCAGGGTCACCAGGTCGTCGATCATCACCCCGATGTAGCCGTCGGCCCGGTCGAGCACCCAATCCGCGGCCCCGCCGCCGGCCCGCCGGGCGGCATTGACCCCGGCCACGATCCCCTGCCCGGCCGCCTCCTCGTAGCCGGTGGTGCCGTTGATCTGTCCGGCCAGGAACAGACCGTGCCAGGACAGGCACTCCAGGGTCGGGCGCAGGCTCCGCGGGTCCACGTAGTCGTATTCGATGGCGTAGCCCGGCCGGATCATGCGGGCCCGCTCCAGGCCCGGAATGGTCTGCAACAGACGCAGCTGCACATCGGCCGGCAGGGACGTGGAAATCCCGTTGGGATAGACCGTCGGGTCGTCCAGACCCTCTGGCTCCAGGAAGATCTGATGCCGGGGCTTATCGGCGAACCGCACCACCTTGTCCTCGATGGACGGGCAATAGCGCGGCCCGACGCTGGAGATCTGTCCGGAATACAACGGCGCCCGGTCCAGGTTTCCGCGGATCAGGGCGTGCGAGTCCGCGGTGGTCCAGGTAATGTGGCACCGGACCTGCGGTGTGGTGACGCGGTCGGTCAGGGTGGAGAACGGCTCCGGCGGGTCGTCGCCCGGCTGCGGCTCCAGGCCGTCCCAGGCGATGGTCCGTCCGTCCAGTCGCGGCGGCGTTCCGGTCTTCAGGCGGCCCAGCGGGAGGCCGAGTTCGTCCAGCGACTCCGCGAGTCCCACCGAGGGTGCGTCGCCCACCCGGCCGGCCGGCCGGGTCTCCGACCCGATGTGGATGACTCCGCGCAGGAAGGTGCCGGTGGTCAGGATCACCGCACCGGCGGCCAGGGTCCGCCCGTCGGCCAGGCGCACCCCGGTCACCCGGTCGCCCTCGGTGATCAAGGCCTCCACCGAACCGGCGATCAGCCTCAGGTTGTCCTGGTCCGCCAACAGGGTCCGCATGGCCTCGCGGTACAGCGCCCGGTCGGCCTGGGCGCGCGGCCCCCGGACCGCCGGCCCCTTGCTCCGGTTGAGGACGCGGAAGTGGATGCCGGACCGGTCGATGGCCCGCCCCATCAGGCCGTCCAGGGCGTCGACCTCGCGCACCAGCTGCCCCTTGGCCAGGCCGCCGATGGCCGGATTGCAGGACATCTCGCCGACGGTCTCCGGACGCTGGGTCACCAGGGCCGTCGCCGCGCCCATCCGCGCCGCCGCCGCCGCCGCCTCGCAGCCGGCATGCCCGGCCCCCACCACCACCACGTCGACCGTTTGTTTCACGTGAAACACCGCCCTACTTGCCGATACAGAAATCCCGGAACACCACGTCCAGCAGGTCGTCCACATCGACCCGCCCGGTGATCCGCCCCAGGGCCTGCACGGCCGCGCGCACCCGCTCCGCCACCAACTCCGGCGCCGTCTCGTCGGCCGCCGCATCGAGCGCCGCCGCGCAGGCCTCCAGGGCCGCCCGGTGACGATGCCGCGTCAGGGGCACCGAGTCCAGCCCCTCCCCGCACAACCGGGCCACCGTCCGGGTCAGGGCCGCGGCCAGCGCCGCCATCCCTTCTCCCGTCCGCACCGAGACCGCGTGAACCGGCCGGCCGTCCTCCCAGACCCCGTCCGACACCGATCGCCGGTCCACCTTGTTCACCACCAGGAGCGCGTCCCCGTCCAGGTGGGGACGCAGCTCCGGGTCGATCTCCGGCCAGGTGCCCGCCTCCGTCACCACCAGCCGCAGGTCCGCCGCCTCGGCGCAGGCCCGCGCCCGGCGCAGGCCCTCGTTTTCGATGCGATCGTCCGAGACATGCAGGCCGGCGGTGTCGGACAGCGTCACCGGATAGCCGTCCAGGTCCAGTCCGGCCTGGATCACGTCCCGCGTGGTGCCGGCGATCTCCGAGACGATGGCCGCCTCCCGATGGACAAGACGGTTGAACAGGCTCGACTTGCCCACGTTGGGCGCCCCGACGATGACCACCGCCACCCCCTCGCGCAGCCGCTCGCCGCGCCGGTCGTCGGCCAGATGGCGCGCCAGGTCGGCGCGCAACGACTCGATCCCGGTCCGCACCGCCGGCCACAGGTCGTCCGGCAGATCCTCGTCCGGGAAGTCGATGGTCGCCTCCAGATGCGCCGCCACCCGCAGCAGCCGGGCCCGCCAGTCTTCGTAGAGCCCGCCCAGCCCGCCGGCCATCTGCCGGCGCGCCTGCCGACGCTGCGCCTCGGTCTCCGCCGCCACCAGATCGGCCAGGCCCTCCGCTTCCGTGAGGTCGAGCCGCCCGTTGGCGAAGGCGCGGCGGCTGAACTCCCCCGGCTCGGCCAGCCGCAGCCCGAGGCCGTCGGACAGCAGGCCGGCGATCCGCGCCGTCACGGCCCGCCCCCCGTGCACGTGCAGCTCCGCCACGTCCTCGCCGGTGAACGAGCCCGGGCCCGGGAACCACAGGACCAGCCCCCGGTCCACCGTCTCGCCGTCGCGCGGGTCCGCGAGGTTGCGCAGCACCGCGCGGCGCGGCGCCGGACGCGGCCCCCCGGTCAGGCGGTCCAGCGCCGGCCCGGCCTCCGGGCCGGACAGCCGGAACACCGCGACCCCGGCCCGGCCGGCCCCGCTGGCCAGGGCGAATATCGTCCCCGACTTCATTGCCGCCTCAAAACGGAATCGCCATGTCGTGGTTTCTAATCGTTCGGACCCAACATCAGCCGCTCGACCGGTCGGCCGTCCCGCAGATGCTCCCGCAGCACCGACTCCACCTCGGCCGTGTCGGTCACCCGGTACCAGATGCCGTCCGGATAGACCACGACCACCGGGCCGTTCGCGCAGCGGTCCAGGCAGCCGGCCGCGTTGATGCGCACGCCGTCCAGGCCCATCTCCTGCGCCTTGGCCTTCATGAAATCGCGCAGGGTGGCGCCGCCGCGCAGGGTGCAGTCGCCGCGCGGATGTCCCTCGGCGCGCCGGTTGGTGCAGCAGAACACGTGGCACCGGTAGTACGGAGCGGCCGCGGTCATTTGGACTCGCCCTCGCGCATCGCCGCGAGGTTGGTGAAATGGGCCCAGAACGCCTTCTGGATCTGCTCCAGCCCCTGCAGCCCGGCCGGCAGCCAGGTCCGGAACAGGGCCTCCGGTTCCATGGCATGGAGGTTGGCCACCATCCGGTCCTCCATCTCCTTGAGCACGCGATCCTGCATCGGGCGCAGGTCGGGCAGGCCGAGGAAGGTCCGCGCCTCCTCCGGCGTGCAATCGATGTCCACCGTTACCTTCATGCGCCATCATCCTTGCTGTTTTCCGTCGGGCCGCCTTGCAACCCCCGCCGGCGGTCCCAAAGTCTAGGTCAGGCGCCGCGTCCGGCGCAATGCCGACCCGGCGCCGCACCCGCCGATTCGCCGCCCGACGACAGGACCCCGCAGCCGATGACCGCCAACCGACTGGCCGGCGAATCCAGCCCCTACCTCCTGCAACACAGGGACAACCCGGTGCACTGGCAGCCCTGGGACGACGCGGCCTTCGACCTGGCCCGCCGATCCAACCGGCCGGTCCTGCTGTCGGTCGGCTACGCGGCCTGCCACTGGTGCCACGTGATGGCGCACGAGAGCTTCGAAAATCCACAGATCGCCGACCTGATGAACGCCCTGTTCGTCAACATCAAGCTGGACCGCGAGGAACGCCCGGACCTGGACGGCCTCTACCAGTCGGCGCTGCACCTGATGGGACAGCACGGCGGCTGGCCGCTGACCATGTTCCTGACCCCGGACGGCGCGCCGTTCTGGGGCGGCACCTACTTCCCGCCGACCGCCCGCTGGGGCCGGCCCGGGTTCCCCGACGTCCTGCGCGGCATCGCCCGCGCCTATGCCGCGGAAACCGACAACGTGCTGGCCAACGTGACCAGCCTGCGCGCCGCCCTCGCCCGGGGCGCCGCCGAGCTGCCGCCGGATCCGGAATCGGCCCTGGCGCCGCAGGACCTGGACCTGATCGGCCATTCGATCCTGCGGATGGTCGACCGCGCCAAGGGCGGTCTCTCCGGGGCGCCCAAGTTCCCGCAGCCGGCCCTGTTCCGGTTCCTGTGGAGCTGCTTCGACCGCTCCCGCTCGACCCTGTTTTCCGAGGCGGTGACCACGACCCTCGACCACATCTGCCAGGGCGGCATCTACGACCACCTGGGCGGCGGCTTCGCGCGCTACTCGACCGACGAGGACTGGCTGGTCCCGCACTTCGAGAAGATGCTCTACGACAACGCCCAGCTCATCGAGCTCCTGACCCTGGTCGGACGACCGGCCGGCAATCGCCTCTACGAAATCCGGGTCGCCGAGTGCATCGCCTGGATGATCCGCGAGATGACGGTCTCCGACGGCGACGGCCGCGCCTTCGCCGGCACCCTGGACGCCGACAGCGAGGGCGAGGAAGGCCGCTTCTACCTGTGGACCGAGGCCGAGGTCGACGCCGTCCTGGGCGCCGACGCCCCGCGTTTCAAGGCGGTCTACGACGTCACGCGATCCGGCAACTGGGAGGGCGCCAGCATCCTCAACCGCGGCGCCCGTCGGGCCCTCGGCCCCGAGAGCGAGGAAGCCGCCCTGGCCGAGGCCCGGGGCCGCCTGCTGGCGGCCCGCGCGGCGCGGGTGCGTCCGGCCCGCGACGACAAGGTGCTCGCCGACTGGAACGGCATGGCGATCGCCGCCCTCGCCACCGCCGGCGCCGCCCACGACCGCGCCGACTGGATCGACCTGGCGCGCGAGGTCCATGCCTTCGTCCGCCGCAACCTGACGGCCGCGGACGGCCGCCTGATCCACGCGTGGGCCGGCGGTCCGACCCGGCACCCGGCGGTGCTCGACGACTACGCGCAGATGATCCGCGCCGCCCTCGCCCTGTACGAGGTGACCGGCGCGCCCGCGTTCCTGGATCAGGCCCTGGACTGGCTCGACGTGGTCGAGCGGCATTACCGCGACGGCGGGTCCTATTGCCTGTCGGCCGACGACACCGGCGATCTGCTGGTGCGGCCGCGCCCGCTGTTCGACAACGCCACCCCGTCGGGCAACGGGGTGATGGCCGGGAACCTGGTGCGCCTGGGCCTTCTGACCGGCCGGACCGACCTTCTGGAGCGCGCCGGGGCGCTGCTCGCCAGCCTCGCCGCCGGACCGCGCGACCGCCTGGCCAACCAGCCGACCGCGCTCTGCGCGTTCGATCTCCTGCATCGCGGCGTCCAGGTGGTGGTGGTCGCCCACCCCGAGGCGGCGGCGCCGTTCCGTCGCGCCGTGTTCGGCGCCGCGACGCCCAGCCGGGTGTTCCAGCGGATCGATCCGGAGGCCGTCCTGCCGGCCGGACACCCGGCGCAGGGCAAGACCGCCATCGACGGCCGGCCCACCGCCTACCTCTGCGTCGGCCGCACCTGCGGCATGCCGATCACCGATCCGAATGCCTTGAGCGAAGCCCTGGAACGGCTGTAGGATTCGGATCATGGCCCATGTCTCGCTGCTCACCCCGGTCGGGGACCTGACCCTGTTCGACGACGGCGCCGCCCTGGTCGCCCTGGAATGGGGCCGCGCGCCGGCGGCCGCGTCCAGCCCCCTGCTGGACGAGGCGCGGCGCCAGGTTCAGGCCTACTTCGACCGCCGCCTGCGCGTGTTCGACCTGCCCCTGGCGCCGGCCGGAACCCCGTTCCAGAAACGGGTCTGGGCGGCCCTCGGCGGGATCCCGCACGGCCGGACGGAGACCTACGGACGGCTGGCGCGGCGGCTGGGCACCGGCCCGCGCGCGGTGGGCGGCGCCTGCGCCCGCAATCCGCTGCCGATCCTGATTCCCTGCCATCGGGTGACCGCGCAGGACGGCGACCTGACCGGCTACTCGGGCGGCGACGGGACCGACACCAAGCGCCGGCTGCTGCGCCTCGAAGGCGTCACGGCGGCCGGTGACTCCCTGTTCGAGGAGATCATTGCATGACCAAGGCCATTCGCATCCACAACTCCGGCGGTCCCGAGGTGCTGTCGTGGGAGGAGGTGACGGTGGGCGATCCGGGCCCCGGCGAGGTGCGGCTGCGCAACACCGCCGTCGGCCTCAATTTCATCGACGTCTATCACCGCACCGGCCTCTATCCCATCGGCCTGCCGTCCGGACTCGGGCTGGAGGCGGCCGGCGTGGTGGAGGCGGTGGGCGACGGCGTCACCGAGGTCCGGCCGGGCGACCGGGTGGCCTACAACAGCCAGCCGATCGGCGCCTATGCGGAGGCCCGCCTGTTTCCGGCCGACCGGCTGGTGCCGCTGCCCGACGGCATCGACGACCGGACCGCCGCCGCCATCATGCTCAAGGGGATGACGACGCGGTATCTGCTGCG
>JANQGL010000144.1 GCA_028277325.1 Magnetospira sp. | reverse complement strand
ATCCGGCTTGACGGCGTCGGCGTGGCCTTCCCGGTTTACGATGCCGCGCGGCGCCGCCTGATCCGGCATCTCGGCGCAGGCGGTGCGGCGTCCTGCCCCGACATCGTCGCCCTGGACGGTATCGACCTTCACCTGGCGGCCGGCAGCACCACCCTCCTGGTGGGCGACGGACGGGCCGGCAAGACCCTGCTGTTGCGCGTCGTCGCCGGGCTCGTCGTCCCGGTGCGCGGCACGGTCACCGTCGAGGGACGGCTTGGCGCCGCGTTCGGACCCGGGTACGGGTTCGATCCGGAGGCCCGCCTGGGCGACCTGGCCTATGTCCGGCTCCTGCTCGGCGGCCGACCGCCGCGCGCCGCGCGCCGGGAGGCCGGGCGCGTGCTGGCGGCGGCCGGCCTGGACGACCGGGCCGACCTGCGCGGCCGCGCCGCGACGCCGGACATGCTGAGCCGCCTCGGCCTCGCGGCATTGGCCCACCTGGACCCCGACATCCTGCTCCTGGACGATCCGTTCGCGCACGCGGACCCCGGGTGGGTGACCGGGTTCCTGGAGGCCCTGCGCGGCTCGACCGAACGCGGCGGGCTCGTCGTCCTCGCCCAGCGCCGACCGGGACCGGCCGGCATCCGGTGCGACCGGACGGTCGAGTTGCGCAATGGCCGGATCGCGGCGCCGTGACGCGCCGCACGCACTGCCGGCCCGTGCATGATTTCGGTAGCCCCGTGGAACGTGTCATGTTAACTGAACCCCTCCGTTCCACTATGCGTGGCATCTGGGACCAGTGCTTTTCAAACCCGACCTGACCACCGTCGTCACCGGCGGTGCGGGATTCATCGGCTCGACGCTCGTGCGTGCGCTGCTGGAGGCCGGCCGCGCCGTGGCGGTTGTCGACGACCTGTCCTTCGGCCGCCGCGAGAACCTGCCCGACCATCCGGCGCTGACCTTCCATCGGCTGACCGTGGGCCCGGAGAACGCGGCCGGGATCGCGGACATCGTCGCCGAGGCGGGCCTGGTGTACCACCTGGCCAGTCCGATCGGCGTCGCCCTGGCGCACAGCGCCCGGTATCAGGTGGTGGAAAGCATCCTGGAGTCCGGCGGCACCGTCATCAAGGCCTGCCGCCGGCACGCCTGCCCGCTGGTCATGGTGTCCAGCTCGGAAATCTATGGCCGCGGCCTGCCGCGCCCGCTACGCGAGGACGATCCGATCTCCCTCGGCATCGCGCCCCGCTGGGGCTACGCCACCGCCAAGGCGGCCCTGGAGCACTACACCGCGGCGCTGCACCAGAACCATGGCGTGCCGACCTGGATCGTCCGTCCGTTCAACGTGGCCGGGCCGCGCCAGAGGCCGGGCAGCGGCCTGGTGATCGCCAGCTTCGTGGCCAACGCGACCGCCGGCCGGCCGCTCGAAATCCACGGCGACGGATCGCAGATGCGGTCGTTCCTTCACGTGCGCGACGCCGCCGACGCCCTGGTCCGGGTGGCGTTCAACGACGGGCTGATCGGGCGGCCGGTCAACATGGGGAGCGAGAACCCGATCAGCATCCTGGATCTGGCCGAGATGGTCCGCCGGCTGCTGGACGTCGACGTTCCGGTCGTCTCGCAGCCGTTGTCGGCCCTGATGGGCGGCGGGTTCACCCCGGTGCCGATCCGGATTCCCGACGTCGGGCTGTTGCGCGAGGCGACCGGCTGGGCGCCCAGCCGGACCATCGAGGATGCGATCCTCGATTGCCGCGACGCCCTGCGCGACACCGTGGAGGACGTCGAGGCGTGACCGGGCCCGCCGGAACAGGCGTCGGTCGGGCCGCGATCGCGCCGGACGGCGGCGGCTTCCTCGCGCCGCCGCCGCGCCGCGCCGCGCGACGGCCATGATCGCGCACCCATCCATCGCCTTCTTCGCGGCCTTCGCGGTCGCCGCGCTCGGGACCTGGGGCTTGTCCGGACCGGCGCGGCGCATCGGCGCGGTGTCGCGGGTGCAGGCCGACCGCTGGCATACCACGGGGGACGTTCCGCGCCTTGCCGGACCGGCCCTGCTGCTGGCCGTCGCGCCGTGGATGCCGCTGAGCCACCTGGCGGTGCTCGCCGCCACCTGCGCGCTCGGCGCGGTCGACGACATCAGCCCCCTGTCGGCCGCCACGAAGGCGATCGGGTTGCTGGTGATCGGCGTCGCCGCGATGTGGATCACCGGCAGCTGGTGGGTCGGCCCGGCCCTGTGGCTGGCCGCCAACGCGTTCAACCTGCTGGACCATGCGGACGGCGTCGCCGCCGCCACGGCGGTCGCCGCGTTCCTCGGCCTGGGCGGCGAATCCGGGCTGGCGGCGGCCGGCGCCTGCGCCGGTTTCCTGCTGTTCAACCTGCCGCCGGCCCGTGCCTTCATGGGCGACAGCGGCAGCCTGACCCTCGGCGCGATGGTGATCCTGATCGCCGAACGCGCGGCCGGGCCGGTCGAGGCCGTCGCCTGGTGCGCGATTCCCTTGGCCGACGCCGTTTTCGTCACCCTGCGGCGGCTGTCGCGCGGCGACAGGCCCTGGGAAGGCGGCACCGACCACTCGGCGCATGTGCTGACCC
>JANQGL010000116.1 GCA_028277325.1 Magnetospira sp. | reverse complement strand
GCAGCAGGGCGATCGGCGTGTTGACGGCCACGTGATCGGTCCCCTCGGCGACCAGGATGCGGCCGAGCACGCCGTCGTCCGCCGCCTCCACCTCCATGGTCGCCTTGTCGGTCTCGATCTCGGCCAGCGGCATCCCGGACTCGACGGTGGCGCCTTCGGCCTTCAGCCAGCGGGTCAGCCTGCCCTCGGTCATGGTCGGCGACAGGGCGGGCATGAGGACTTCGATGGGCATCGCTCAGGCCTCCACCAGCACGTCGGTATACAGCTCGGACGGATCGGGTTCCGGGCTGCCCTGGGCGAACGACGCCGCCTCGGTGACCACCGCCTTGACCCGCTTGTCGATGTCCTTGATCGCCGCGTCGTCCAGATGGTCGCCGTCGAGGATCATCTTGCGCGCCAGGTCGATGGGATCGCTCTCGGCGCGGATCTTGGACACTTCCTCCTTGGTCCGGTACTTGGCCGGGTCGGACATCGAGTGGCCGCGGTAGCGATAGGTCTTCATCTCCAGGATGAACGGCCCGTTGCCGGCCCGGCAGTGCTCGGCCGCGTGGACCGCCGCGTCGCGGACCTCCAGCACGTTCATGCCGTTGACCTGCTCGCCCGGGATGCCATAGGCCTCGCCGCGCCGATACAGCTCGGTGGTCGCCGAGGCGCGTTCGACCGAGGTGCCCATGCCGTACTTGTTGTTCTCGATGAGGTAGACCGCCGGCAGCTTCCACAAAGCGGCCATGTTGAAGCTCTCGTAGACCTGCCCCTGGTTGACCGCGCCGTCGCCGAAATAGGCGAAGCAGACGCCGCCGTCGGCCTTGTACTTGTGCGCGAAGGCGAGACCGGCGCCGATCGGCACCTGGGCGCCGACGATCCCGTGCCCGCCGAAGAACCCCTTCTCGCGCGAGAACATGTGCATGGAGCCGCCCTTGCCCTTGGAATAGCCGCCGCGCCGCCCGGTCAGTTCGGCCATCACCCCCTTGGGATCCATGCCGCAGGCCAGCATCTGGCCGTGGTCGCGGTACGAGGTGATCACCGTGTCCCGCGGCCCGGCCGCCGCGGTGGCGCCGACCACCACCGCCTCCTGGCCGATGTAGAGATGGCAGAAGCCGCCGATCAACCCCATGCCGTAGAGCTGTCCCGCCTTTTCCTCGAACCGGCGGATCAGCAGCATGTCCTCGTAGAACCGGATCAGCTCCTCGGGGGTCGCGGTCGGCGCGCCGGCCTTGCGGCGGCCGCGCCGGGGCGCGTTGGAACTCGTCGCCATGCCATCCTTCCTTCCAGGTCCGGGCTTGTTTTGACCTGAAGGTAGGGACGCACCCGACCCGTGGCAAGGAAAACTTTTTTGATTAACCGCCTGTGAATATTACGGATTTTTGTGTTTACCGAATTTTGGTTAATTGCTGCGGCGCACCTTCCTCGGCGATACGGACGCGCGACGCCGCGCCCTGCCGCGCAAAGACCGCCTGGGTCTCGACCCGCGCGACCCGCAGCCGGAAAACACACCGCGGCACAACCGTTCCTCACAAACTCTCGGAAGGGTGGTTGACGCAGGAAGTCTCACTCGGCCCGCCCGGGCCTTGCCGGCGAATCGGGCGGCGGGTCGGGGAGCAGGATCACGATGTCGCCGGGATCGGTGTAGTTGAGCATTTCGCGCACCCGCTCGTCGAGCAGGTCCGGGTCGAGGCTGTCCGGATGCAGCAGGCGGACGCGGTGCTCCCAGCGCCGCCGCTGCTCGGCCACCGCCGCGGCCATGGCCTGCGTCGCCGCCACGTCCTGGCGCAGCTTCAACCAGGCCCGCACGCCCCGCTCGCCGTGCATCGCGTGGAACGCGAAATAGCCGACCAGGCAGGCCCCGAGAACCGGCCCGGCCACCCGTCTGAGGCTCCAGATCATGTCCGACCGGGTTGCCATGCCCGTCACAACCCCGTTTCCGCAACGGACGTGCCCGCGGCAGCGGCAGCACGCCATGACGACATCCTATCGCGGAATCCTTGCGGACCGGTTAACGCGACGCCGGTCGCGCCGGGGTCCGCCGGTCACCACCCAGACCAGCTACTTCCAGGCGGTTCGCGCGCTCGGACACGACATTCACCTAGGAGCCTGTCCGAGTAATTCTGCATTAGGGCCTGTTGACAGTCATGTTGGGGCCTCGGCGGCAGGCCCTGAAGCCTCGCCGGGCGGGCCGGCGGCTCACCGCGATCCCGGCGAGGATCACCGGCAGCGCGGCCAGCAGCGGCCAGGTCAGGGACTCGCCCAGGAACACCACCCCGGCCAGCACCCCGAACACCGGCACCAGGTAGTTCACCTGGGCGAAGAACACCGCCCCGGTGTCGGCGATCAGGCGGAACAGGAGGATCGCCGCCAGGGCGGTCGGGAACAGCCCGAGGAACAGCAGCGCCAGGACGCCGGGGACGGTGGGCGCGATCTCCCACGGCCGGTCGACGGCCAGCGCCAGCGGAGTCATCAGCAGCGCCGCCACGGCGATGGTCACCGCCGCCCCGACCTGCGGCACCCCGCCCAGCCAGCGGGCCAGCAGGCCGGCGGTCATGTAGCACAGCGCGGCCAGGATCACCGCCCCCTGGGCCAGCACGTCACCGCCCAGGCCGGCCATCGCGCGCGGACCGACCAGGATCGCCACCCCGGCGAACCCGATCCCGATGCCGGCCGTCCTCCAGACCGTGAGACGGTCGTCGCGGGTCAGAAAGTGGTTCAGGAGCAGGGCGATCAACGGTCCGGTGGCCATCAGCAGGGCCGCCGTGCCGCTGCTCACCGTGCGTTCGGCCCAGCCGATCAGGAAGAACGGGACCGCGGTGCCGGTCAGCGCGTTGCCGACCACCAGCAGCCAGGCCCGAGCGCCGCGCGGCCAGGGCCAGCCGCGCCACAGGGCGTAGCCGACCAGGACGACCGCCCCGATGGCGATGCGCCCCCAGGCGACGGTGAGCGGCGGATAGGTCT
>JANQGL010000338.1 GCA_028277325.1 Magnetospira sp. | reverse complement strand
CGGCGAACGGGAAGAAGGCGTCCGAGGCGACCACCGAGCCGATCGCCCAGCTTTCGGCGTCGCCGGCCGCCTCGGCCGCCGCCCGCGCCTTGAAGGCGGCGATGCGCGACGAGTTGACGCGGCTCATCTGCCCGGCCCCGACGCCCACCGTCATGCCGTTCCTGGCATAGACGATGGCGTTCGACTTGACGTGCTTGCAGACCGTGAAGCCAAACAGCAGGTCGGCCATCTCCGTCTCGGTCGGATGCCGCTTGGTGACCACCCGGAGACCGTCGGCGACGAGCCGGTCGTCGCGGCCCTGCAGCAGGATGCCGCCGGACAGGCTCCTGAAGGTCATGCCCGGCGCCCGGGGGTCGGGCAGGCCGCCGGTCTCCAGCACCCGCAGGCTCTTTTTCCGCCCGAGGACCTCGCGCGCCGCTTCGGTGATCTCCGGGGCGATGATCACCTCCAGGAAGATCTTCGCCAGGTCCTCGGCGGCCGGCGCGTCGAGCGGCCGGTTGAAGGCGACGATGCCGCCGAAGGCGCTTTCCGGATCGCAGGAGAAGGCGCGGCGGTAGGCGTCCAGCTGATCGGCCCCGAAGGCGACGCCGCAGGGGTTGGCGTGCTTGACGATGACGCAGGCCCCGGCGTCGAACTCGGCGACCAGTTCGAACGCGGCGTCGGTGTCGTTGAGGTTGTTGTAGGACAGCGCCTTGCCCTGGAGCTGGGTGGCGGTGGCAACGCCGGGGCGGGCCTCGCCGGTCCGGTAGAAGGCGGCGGCCTGGTGCGGGTTCTCGCCGTAGCGCATGGTCTGAACGAGCCGGCCGCCCAGGGCCAGGGACGGCGGGAACGGTTCGCCCGCCTGATCGGCGAACCAGCCGGAGATCGCCGCGTCATAGGCGCCGGTGCGGGCGTAGGCCTTGGCGGCGAGGCGGCGCCGGAACCCCGGCGTCGTGGCGCCGCCGTTGGCCGCCATTTCCGCCATCGCCGCGGCGTAGTCCTCGGGATCGACCAGCACCGTCACCGCGGCGTGGTTCTTCGACGCGGCGCGGATCAAGGCCGGGCCGCCGATGTCGATGTTCTCGATGCAGGCGTCGAAATCGGCGCCCTTGGCCACCGCGGCCTCGAACGGATAGAGGTTGACCACCAAAAGGTCGATCGGCGCGATGCCGTGCGCGGCCATCGCCGCGGCGTGGTCGTCGTTGTCGCGCAGCGCCAGAAGGCCGCCGTGGATCTTCGGATGCAGGGTCTTCACCCGGCCGTCCATCATCTCGGGAAAGCCCGTGTGGTCGGACACCTCGGTCACCGGCACGCCGGCCTCGGCCAGGGCGCGGGCGGAGCCGCCGGTGGACAGAATCTCCACCCCGCGCCCGGCCAGGAAACGTCCGAATTCGGCCAGGCGGGTCTTGTCGGAAACGGAAATCAGGGCACGCCGGATCGGTTCGGCCATGGGTCGGGCTCCCCCTCGGTGACTGGGATCGGATGTGGGCCGTGGGCGCCATATAGCAGGAACCCGGCCGCCGCGAAAGCCGGCAAACGACTCCCTCTCACGCCGGCAGGGTCAGGACGAACGTGCAGCCGTCGTCCGACCCGGGCGCCAGATCGAGGCCGCCGCCATGACGTTCGACGATGCGCCGGCACAGGGTCAGGCCCAGCCCGACGCCCGGCTGGCCGGACGCCGGTTCCAGGCGCTGGAACAGCTTGAACACCCGCTCCCGCGCCGCGTGCGGAATGCCCATGCCGTTGTCGGACACCCGAAGCAGGAGTCGTCCGTCCGCCACCTCGCCGTCGATGCGAATGATCAGGGGGCGGTCCGGTCGCCGGTACTTGATGGCGTTGTCGAGCAGGTTGCGCAACACCCGGGTCAGATGCGGACGGCTGGCCGTCACCGTGGGAAGCCGGCCGCGGGCCACCGTGCCGCCCACCTCCCGCAGCGTCGGCGACGCTTCGTCAAACAGGGAATCGACCAGCTCGTCCAAATCGATCCGCTCCATCTCGAGCGCCGCATCCCCGGCCCGTGCATAGTCGAGCAGGGCATGAAGCATGGTGTCGAGGTGTTCCGCGCCGGTCACCGCGTGATCGAACGATTCCAGATCCTCCGGGCTCAGGCGCCCGTCCAGGCGTCGCCGCATCAGAGTCAGGTGCGCCTGCAAAATCCGCAACGGCGCCCGGAGATCGTGCGAGATCGCGTAACTGAAGCTTTCCAGTTCGCGCCGGCTTTCGCTCAGGCACGCTTCGCGCTGCGCCTGCCCGCGCGCCAGGCGGGCATAGGTCCGCAGCCGCACCTGCGCCGTCCAGGCCAGGAAGACCGCGCCCAGAACGACGCAAAGGACCATCTCGTCGAGCCGGACGAGCCCGCCGGGTGCCGACATCGCGCACCATCGGCCGCCGACGTCGAAGACCAGAACGACCGAACCGCAGGCCGAAAGAACAACCGCCGGCACAATGGCATCGGCGATCCAAGGCCGGAGTCCCGTCTTCGGCGGATCCGGGTCGCGGGCGCGACCGTCGGTGCTCGTACCCATGGCATCATCTCCCGCTCGATTTTCTTTTTTTGGTTGGTTGCAGAAACATCCCTCGTCGAGTCATGAGATATTATGACGAATTCGTAACGAATACATCTAAAATTTGTTACAAATTTACATAATTTATACATTTTATATATGTTGATTTCCGTTTGGCCTGCCGGGAACCGCCGGCCGTGTTCCGCCGAACGCCTTTCGCCGGCACCCAACCAAACAACGGCGGATTATGGAAATTCAATAACACTCCGTTATCAAAATATTATACGAAAGAATCTAATGCTCTTAATTGTAAATCGAACCTCGCCGCGCAACCTGACCGTCGCCGACCTCGACATGCCCCGGCGAAACCGCGTCCGCATATATTTCATTTTTGTAATGAGTCCCGGCGCAACCGCGCCGCGCCGTCTGCAACGAAATCGGTTCGGCATGACGGCGGTGATCGTTTCAGGGGCCCTCATTTGCGAACACCGGGACATAAACGACCCGACATTCGGGAACGATCGCCTGAAGATGGCGGATATCCCACGGCCCGGGGTCGCCGGGTCAAAGGTCGAAGGCGCCCGCCCCATCATGCAACGAACTTCGGATTCGGGACGCTAGGGCCTGTAGACAATCATCTTGGGAGCCTCGGTTCGTGCGCAATCGGCCCGGCTCCAGGAGTTAGGACGAAGGACATGCCGGGCATAT
>JANQGL010000412.1 GCA_028277325.1 Magnetospira sp. | reverse complement strand
GACCTGGAGGTTCTGTTCACCCTGGTGCGCCGACAGGTGGGCATCGATTTCCGGGGCTACAAGCCGACCACCATCGAGCGCCGCATTCAGCGCCGCATGGCCGTCACCCGGTCGGACAGCGTGGGGTCCTACGCCGACTACGCCAAGTCCCACGACAAGGAACTGGAGAGCCTGACCCGCGAGATCCTGATCTCGGTCACCTCGTTCTTCCGCGATCCGGACGCCTTCCTGGCGCTTGCCAAGGCGATCGACACGCTGCTCGACGAAAAGCTGCCGGGCGAGGAAATCCGGGTCTGGGTGCCGGGCTGCGCGACCGGCGAGGAAGCCTACTCCATCGCCATGATGTTCCTCGACCGCATGATCAAGCGGAACCTCTCCAATCGCCTGGTCGTCTACGCCACGGACATCGACGTCAACGCGCTCGCCATCGCGCGCCGCGGAACCTTCCCGATCACCGCCCTGTCCGAAATGCCGGGCGATATGGCCGAGACGTTTTTCGTCGAGCGCGGAAACGAATGCGAGGTCTCCAAGGCGCTGCGCGACGCCGTGGTGTTCGCGCGCCAGGATCTGATCCTCGATCCGCCGTTCATGCATATGGACCTGATCTCCTGCCGCAACGTCCTGATCTATTTCCGGCCGGAGACCCAGGCCAAGGTCCTTTCGATCCTGTTCCACGCCTTGAAAACGCGCGGCTTCCTGTTCCTGGGCCGGTCCGAGAGCGTGGCCCAGCAAAACGAGCTCTTCACCCCGGTGATCGGCAAGTGGCGCCTGTTCCAGCCCAAGGGCGGCAAGCACAAGGGGCTGGCCGGGGCGATGATCCGCGACCAGATGGAAATGAAGATCACGGCGCGCCAGCCCGCCGCGCCGCCGCGCCGCGAGGATCGGATCCGAACCCTGTTCCAGCAGGCGGTCGTCGAGCACTACGTGCCGGCGGCGGTGCTGGTCGACGGCAAGCTGAACGTCCTGCACGCCTCCGGCAACCTGGACACGGTGCTGCGGTTTCCGGACGGGCAGCCCCGCATCACCTTGACCAAGATCGTGCGCGACGAATTCCGCACCGACGTGCAGGTATTGCTGCATAACGCCCAGAAGAAGGGCAAGTCGGTCCGCGGCCGCGCCAAACGCGTGGAAAAAGGCCGCGCCAAGAAATCGATGCGGCTGGTGGTGCACCCCCTGGTCGGCGCACAGCCGGAGGATTACTTCCTGGTCTGCTTCGAAACCGTCGTCCCGGGCACCCGCGGGCGCGCCCAGGGACAGGCGGACGAGCCGGTCCAGATCTCCAACGGGGAACTGGAAGACGAGCTCACGGCGACCCGCGAACACCTGCAGACCCTCAATCAGGAGCTGGAAACCTCGAACGAGGAAATGCAGGCCCTGACCGAGGAGATCCAGGCCTCCAACGAGGAGCTGCAGGCGACCAACGAGGAACTGGAGGCCTCCAACGAGGAACTGCAGGCGACCAACGAGGAACTGGTCTCCCTCAATCAGGAAATGATCAGCAAGTCGGCCGAACTGTCGGCCGTCAACACCGATTTCGAGAACGTCAACAACAGCCTCGCCTTCCCGCTGATCGTGCTCGACCGGGATCTCGCCATCAAGCGCCTGAACCAGGCGGCGAGCCTTCAACTGGGGCTGTCGTTCGCGGTGCGCGGCCAGCAGCTCGACGTCCTCGGCATGCCGGCGCCCCTGCACGACCTGCCGGGCGTTGCCCAGGAGGTGATGGAGAGGCACGAAGGACGGGAGATCGCGGTCGACCTTTGGGACCGCCATTACGACGTGCAGGTCTCGCCCTGCATGGGGACCGAGGAAGGCCTGACCGGCGTCATCATCGCCATGGTCGACAATACCGAGCTTTACATCGCGCAGCAGAACGTGCGCGACAGCCATGCCCGCATGTCCGAGGTGATGAACCATTCCACTTTCATGTTCACGGTCAAGGACACCCAGGGCCGTTACGAATTCGCCAACCGGCGGTTCGCCGAGTGGGTGGGGAAGGCGGAGGAGGAGATTCTCGGGAAAACCGATCCGGAGATCCTGCCGGCGCGCATCGCGGAGGTTTTCCGGGACGGCGACCTGGAGGTCCTGCAGAAAAAGAAGACCCTGGAGAAGGACGACGAACTCGACCACAACGGCCAGCACCGCCGGTTCCGGATCGTCCGTTTTCCGCTGTCCTCGCCGGCGTCCGGCGTCTACGCCCTGTGCACCCAGGCCGAGGACATCACCGAGCGCCGCCAGGCCGAGGAGCAGCTTCGGCTGGCCGCCAAGGTGTTCCACCGGGCCGGCGAGGGCATCTCCATCACCGACGCCGAGAGCCGGATCATCACCGTCAACGACGCCTTCACCACGATGACCGGCTACGCCCGCGAAGAGGTGATCGGACGCACCCCGTCCCTCCTCAAGTCGGGCAAGCATTCGGCCGAGTTCTACGACGAGATGTGGGCGGCGATCAATCGGGACGGCTGGTGGCAGGGCGAGATCTGGAACCGCCGCAAGAACGGCGAGGTGTATCCCGAGTGGCTGACCGTCAACGCGGTCAAGGACGAGAACGGCAAGGTCACCAACTACGTGGGAATCTTCTCCGACATCACGGTGATCAAATCCTCGCAGCGCCGGGTCGAATACCTGGCGACCCACGACGACCTCACCAACCTGCCCAATCGCAGCCTGTTCACGGACCGGGTCAAGCATGCCATCGCGCGGGCCAAGCGATCCCGGCGCCAGATGGTTGTCATGTTCATCGACCTGGACAACTTCAAGGTGATCAACGACACCATGGGCCACGAGGCCGGCGACCTTTTGCTGAAAGAGGCGGCGGTGCGGCTGATCGACTGCGTGCGCGAGGAAGACACGGTGGCGCGTCTCGGCGGCGACGAGTTCACGGTCCTGCTCGAAGGCACCGAGTACACCACGGCAGCGGCGATCGCCGAGCGGATCATCGACTACATGTCGACGCCGTTCGCCATCCACGGCCGCGAACTGTTCGTCTCGGCGAGCATCGGCATGAGCGTCTTCCCGACCGACGGCGAGGACAGCCAGACCCTCCTCAAGAACGCCGACACCGCCATGTACCGGGCGAAGGATCAGGGCAAGAACCAGTATTGCAGCTTCACCCACGAAATGAAGGTGGTGGCGCAGCAGCGCCTGATCCTGGAAACCGGCCTGCGCCAGGCGATCCCGCGCGGCGACTTCACCATGGTCTATCAGCCGCAGGTGGACCTTCGAAGCGGCCGCCTGGTGGGCGCCGAGGCCCTGATCCGCTGGACCCTGCCGCAGATCGGGGCGGTGGCCCCCGGCCTGTTCATCCCGGTCGCCGAGCAGACGGGCATGATCGTCGGCCTGACCGAATGGATTTGCCGCACCGTGTTCGAGGCCGTCGCCGGATGGCTCGGCAAGGACCTGACGGTGCCGCGCGTCTACATCAACATGTCCGGCCAGCATTTCAAGAAAAGCAACGTCGACCAGATGCTGCGGGTGTTGGTGGAGCGGTATGGCCTGGCGCCGTCCCGGTTCGGAATCGAGTTGACGGAAAGCTCCCTGATGGAGAACTCCGACCGCGTCATCACCGAACTGCTGCAACTGAAATCCCATGGATTCGGTATCAGCATCGACGATTTCGGCACCGGCTATTCATCCCTGAGCTACCTCAAGCGGTATCCCATCAAGGCGATCAAGATCGATCGCGGGTTCGTCGACGGGATCGCCGAAGACCCCGACGACAAGGCGATCGCCGACGCCATTATTTCGATGGCCCATTCGCTGGGCATGCGGGTCATCGCCGAAGGCGTCGAAACGGAACAGCAACTGGCCGAGCTCAAGAGAATGGATTGCGACGCGGCGCAGGGCTTTTTATTCCACCGTCCCTTGACGTCGGACAATTTCGAGGCTCTTCTGCGGGAAACGCAGCCCTTGGCGCCGATCCCGTGAAAAATGTCGTTTTCATCGTTGGATGGCGAGAAGTCGTCTTTTTTTGAGGTGCAGGCCGCTTACATACAATAAAATAATGCACTCTGCGTTGGTCGTCGGGACCTAAAGGAAATCGAAAATAATATATTCCTAATATTTAACGTTCTCTGGACACTGTCTCGATACCCAAGGAAAAGTGAATGAACACGTCCATAGAAGACCTTATATTTTCCTGCGAAAGAGAAAAGCTCCACCTGTCCAATGCGATCCAGCCGTTCGGCGTGCTCGCCGTCGTGTCCGAAGGCGATCGCCGGATCACCCACGTCAGCGCCAACGCCGGTGACCTCACGGACCTGTCGCCGGATCAGGTTCTCGGCGAGGAGCCGCAGGTCCTGTTCGAGACATGTCCCAATCTCGACGTGGGGGTGCCGACGTCGGTCAGGGGACGGCGCCTGATCTTCGGGATCCACAGCCGGAACGGCAAATCCATCGACCTCGCGGTGATCGAGACTCCCGGCGGCCGGATTCTGGAGTTGCAGGAAGCCCTGCCATCCATCGTCGGGCGTTCGCCGAACCTGGATTTCACCCGCGTGCTGGGCACCTCGGGTCGCCGGATCAGGCTGGCCGACATCAGCCGCCGGGTCGCCGAGATGGTGAAAAAGGCGAGCGGCTTCGAGAAGGTGATGATCTATCGCTTTCACAAGGACTGGACCGGCGAAGTCATCGAAGAGGTGGGCGGCGACCCGTTGTTCGACGAATACATGGGCCTGCGCTTTCCGGCCTCCGACATTCCCAAGATCGCGCGCGACCTTTATCGGGACAATCCCTATCGCCTGATCGCCGACGCCACCGCCGCCCCGGTCCCCCTGCTGTCGCGCGATCCGGATCTGCCGACGCCGGACCTGACCCACGCCGAACTGCGCAGCGTATCGCCGGTTCACATGGAATACCTGGCCAACATGAACGTTCAGGCGTCGTTTTCCCTGTCGGTGGTGGTCGGCGGCGAACTTTGGGGCCTGATCGCCTGCCACCACCCGGAGCCCCGCTACCTGTCGCTGGAAACGCGGATCGCCTGCGCCGAACTGGCCAAGGGCTACATGGTCGGCCTGATGACCGAGCGCTCCAACCGCCGCATCGCCTATCTGGAGACCGTGGACGGCAACATCGAGAGGCTGACCGACAAGATCGGCACCGGCCGTCACCTCTCGGACGGCCTGAAAGGCGTCGAACAGGACGTCTTGAACCTGATGGATGCCAGCGGCGCGGCTCTCGTCCATCAGGACGACACCCTGGTGACGTTCGGGACGGTACCGGACGAGGACCAGATCCGGTCGTTCGACGGCTGGTTCATGGCGGAGTGCGAGGAGTCGATCCTGCTCACCGACCATATCGCCGGACTGGTCGAAAGCGCCGCCGAGTGGGCGGTCGACGTGAGCGGGGTCGCCGCGGTGCGCGCCCTGGTCCATGGCCGAACGGACCGCTGGGTGCGTTTCTACTGGTTCCGACCCGAGCTCCCGCGCGTCATCCATTGGGCGGGCGATCCGAGCAAGCCGATGAAATCCGACGGAACCAGCACCGTCGCCTCGCCCCGCGCGTCGTTCAAGAAATGGTCGCAGTCGATGACCGGCCATAGCGAGGAATGGACATCGCTCAACCAGCTCACCGCGACCAAGTTTCGCGCCGTCGTGCTGCTCAAGTTGTGCGTATGACCCGCTCCCCCTCCGAGGCCTTCCGCGCGGCGACGCGCGAGCCGCACCGGCGGATCGAGACCGTTCCCGCGATGCGGTGCCTGTTGTCGTCGGGGCTCGACCGGGACGCCTATCGCGCGACCCTGGCCAGGCTGCTCGGCCTGCTCGACCCCCTGGAAACGCAGCTGGCCGGGTTCGGCGATGTTTCGGCGATCGGCGGCCGGCCGCGCGGGCCCCTGCTGCGGCGCGACCTGGCGGCGCTCGGGATGGCGAACCGGGATATCGACGCGTTGCCCCGCGCCGCGCCGCCGGATTGGATCACCGACGCCCCGATGGCGATCGGCGCGGCCTACGTGTTCGAGGGCGCGCGCGGCGGCGCCCCGATGATTCTTGACCGATTGTTCGAGACGCTGCGCCTGACCCCGGAGACCGGGCTCGGCTACTTCGCCGATCTCGCCGATCCGTCGCGCGGCGGGGTTTCGTCGGTGCGCGCGTCGCTTGACGACTGGTTCGCCGGACGGCCGGACGGGGACCTTGCCGATGCCATCGATTCGGCGGTTCGGACCTTCGAATCGCTCCACCAATGGATGCTGGACTGAGGGGATTTTCTTGGGATCGAGCCGTCCGCGGCACCCCGACGCGTGGCGGCTGCGCGACGTGGCGCTTTCTCCATCCGTCCGCGCGGTGAAAACGGCAATGGCCGCATTTTTTACCATGTGACTGACGGAAGGGTATTTTCATGGAGTGTGTATTGTCCTATGGTATAGTTCAATCTGGATGAACACTCACGTATGTTAACTTGGCTTTCCACCTTTTTTATCGCCCGTTAATGTGGCGAAGGGAATACGATGACAAAGAAGCAACGCAAACAACGACTGATCGGAGGCTATCGTCCGGTCGACGTCCACGTGGGCGGCCGCCTGCGCAAACGGCGGGTTTTCGTGGGCATGAGTCAGGAGAAGCTCGGCGAGCTGGTCGGGCTGACCTTCCAGCAGATCCAGAAATACGAGCGTGGCGCCAACCGCATCGGAGCCAGTCGCCTGTACGAGTTCGCGCGCATCCTCGATGTCCCCGTGGCCTATTTCTTCGAGGACATGAACGAGGACGTGGCGGGCGACGCCGGGCAGATTCCGGCCGGCGCGCCGATCGTTCCGCAGGACGGTGCGCCGGAAGCCTTGTTCGAGCGCCTGGAAACCCTGCGTCTCGTCCATGCCTACTACCGCATTCCGGACGAGGACTCCCGCAAGCGCCTGCTCGAACTGATCAAGACCCTGGCCGAGGCCAGCGAGCGGTCGGCCACCGCCAACGACTGACCGAACGGTCGCGCGGTCGCCGGCGGCCGTTGACAGCGCACCGCCGAGCCTTTATGGTCCGCCCTCCCGCAGCCGGCGATCCCTGGCCACCGGAAACGAGGAAGAGACGATGAAGATTCGCAATTCGCTGAAATCGGCCAAGCTGCGCGAGAAGGGCTGCCGCGTCGTGCGCCGCCGCGGGCGGGTCTATGTGATCAACAAGACCAACCCGCGCTACAAGGCCCGCCAGGGCTGATCCCGGCGACGCCCGGGCCGGGGCCAACCGCCGTCCCGGAAACCGCGCCCCTTGCGGCGCGGTTTTTTTGCCTTTTCCGCCGCATAATCTACAATGGCGCCCGATTCCGACCGACCAGGGAGCCGGCCTCATGCGGATGCCCGAATCCGATCCCGACATCGTCGCCAGGCGCGACGAAATCATAAACGCCCTGCGCGCCGCGCTGCCCGACGACGGGCTGATCGTCGACCAGACCGCCCTCAAGGCCTATGAGTGCGACGGCCTGACCGCCTACACCCAGTTGCCGCTCATCGTCGCCCTGCCGGCCGACGCCGATCAGGTGGCGGCGGTGCTGCGGATCTGCCATGAGACGGGAGTCAACGTGGTGCCGCGCGGTGCCGGGACCTCGCTGTCCGGCGGCGCCATCCCGCGCGGCGACGCGGTGACCCTGGGCCTGGCCCGCCTCAATCGGATTCTCGACATCGACTTCGACAACCGCACGGTCACCGCGCAGCCCGGGGTCACCAACCTGGCGATCACCCGCGCCGTGGAGCATCGCGGGTTCTACTACGCGCCCGACCCGTCGAGCCAGATCGCCTGCACCATCGGCGGCAACGTGGCCGAGAACTCGGGCGGCGTGCACTGTCTGAAGTACGGCCTGACCACCAACAACCTGCTCGGCGTCGAGATGGTCCTGATGACCGGCGAGCGGGTCCGCCTGGGCGGCAAGCACCTGGACGCCGGCGGGCTCGACCTGCTGGGCGTGGTCTGCGGCTCGGAGGGGCTGCTGGGCGTGGTGACCGAGGTCACGGTGCGCATCCTGCCCGCTCCGGAGACCGCGCGCGCCCTGTTGATCGGCTTCCCGAGCACCAAGGCGGCGGCCGACTGCGTGGCCGGCATCATCGGCCAGGGAATCATCCCGGCCGGCCTGGAGATGATGGACCGCCCGGCCATCGGGGCGGCCGAGGCCTTCGTCCAGGCCGGCTACCCGCTGGACGCCGAGGCCCTGTTGATCGCCGAGCTGGACGGCCCGGCGGCGGAGGTCGACGAGCTGATCGGGCGGATTTCGGAGATCGCCCGACGGCTCGGCGCCACCACCCTGCGGGCCAGCCGCGACGACGCCGAGCGGCAGCGCTTCTGGGCCGGGCGCAAGGCGGCGTTTCCGGCCACCGGCACCCTCTCCCCCGACTACTACTGCATGGACGGCACCATCCCGCGGCGCGCCCTGCCGCGGGTGCTCGACCGCATCGCCCACCTCTCGGAGCGCTACAAGCTCAGGGTCGCCAACGTGTTCCACGCCGGCGACGGCAACCTGCACCCGCTGGTCCTCTATGACGCCAACCTGCCGGGCGAACTGGAAAGCGCCGAGAGGTTCGGGGCCGACATCCTGCGCCTCTGCGTCGAGCATGGCGGCGTGCTGACCGGCGAGCACGGGGTCGGGCTGGAGAAGCGGGACCTGATGGGCACCATGTTCAACGAGGCGGACCTGGCCCACCAGCAGCGCCTGAAATGCGCCT
>JANQGL010000267.1 GCA_028277325.1 Magnetospira sp. | reverse complement strand
AACAGGGTGATCACGTCGGGCCAGGTGGCGCGCGCCGGAGCGGCCTCGGCCTGCGGCGTCTTCCTGCGCTCCGGGTCGCGACGGAACAGGCCCCTGGATGCGGCTTTCTCCGCCGGCTCCCCGTCCTCCGCGGCGGGCGGCGGAGGTGGCGCCGGCCTTGGCGCGGGTTCGGGCTCGGGCGGCGGCGGTGCCGGCGCGGCGACCGGCTCGGGGACGGGTTCGGGGGCCGGCGGTGGCGGGATCGGCGCGGCGACCGGCGCCGGTTCGGGGGGCGGCTCGGTCGCCGGCGGGGCCTTGTCGGTGTCCGGCTGCGGTTTCGATCTGAACAGGTTCTTAAACATCGGGGTCTCCGATCAGGCCGTCGGACGCGCACCGCAAGCGGACCCGGACCAGGTCGCCGGGCCGCGCGTCGCGGGCCAGGGTCGCGGGGGTGTAGTCGGCGCAACGGCCGCGCCGGGGCTCCTCGGCCAGCAGCGTCTCGACGCGGCCGGCCTTGCGCTCCAGGTGGCGGTCGAGCGCCGCCTCGCCGATCGCCCGCAGGCGCGCCGCGCGGGCGCGACGGATGGGACCGGGCACCTGCGGCATGCGGGCGGCCGGGGTGCCGGGGCGCGGCGAATAGGGGAACACGTGCAGCCAGGTCGGGTCGAGCCGTCGCACCGTCGCCTCGGTCGCCTCGGCCATGCGGTCGGTCTCGGTCGGGAAGCCGGCGATCAGGTCGGCGCCGAGGGTGAGGTCCGGCCGCGCGGCGCGGGCGCGGGCGACGAAGGCCTCGGCGTCGGCCACCGAGTGGCGGCGCTTCATCCGCTTGAGCACCAGGTCGTCGCCCGACTGCAGGCTCAGGTGCAGGTGCGGCATCAGGCGCGGCTCGCCGGCCAGCAGGGCGAACAGGTCGGGGTCGGCGGCCGCCGGGTCGAGGGTCGACAGGCGCAGCCGCGGCAGGTCCGGCACCTCGCGCAGCAGGCGCGCCGCCAGCCGGCCGACGCCGCCGCCGTAGGAACTGAGGTCGATGCCGCTCAGCACCACCTCGCGGTGGCCGGCCGCGACCAGGCGGCGCACCTGATCCACCGCCCGGTCGGCCGGCAGGTCGCGCGCCGGGCCGCGGGTGAAAGGCACGATGCAGAAGGTGCAGCGATGGTCGCAGCCCTGCTGCACCTGGACGGTGGCGCGGCTGCGTCCGGCGTAGGCGTCGAGCGGCGGCGGGTCGAGGCCGGGCGGCGCCGACATGAGGTCGGCCACCGCCATGTCTTCGGCGGTGTCCGCGTAGGCGGCCGGGTCCAGTTTCTCGGTGTTGCCGAGCACCCGGTCCACTTCCGGCATGGCGGCGAAGACCTCGGGGTGCAGTTGCGCGGCGCAGCCGGTGACCACGATCCGCGCCTCGGGGCGGTCGCGGCGCAGCCTGCGGACGGTCTGGCGGGCCTGCCGTTCGGCCTCCCCGGTCACCGCGCAGGTGTTGACGATGACGGTCGGCCGCGGGCTGGCGTCGCGCGCCGCGTGGCGCACCAGTTCGGACTCGAAGCCGTTGAGGCGGCAGCCCAGGGTCACGATCTCCGGCCCGCCGTTCACGCCGGGTCCTCCGCCAGGTGGCCGGTGAACACGGTGGCCACCGGCCCGGTCATCCGCACCCGGTTGTCGTCGTCCCAGGCGATGTCGAGGTCGCCGCCGTCCAGGCGCAGGGTCGCCCGGCGACCGGTCAGGCCGCGCCGGTGCGCCGCCACCAGGGCGGCGCAGGCCCCGGTGCCGCAGGCCCGGGTGAGGCCGACCCCGCGTTCCCAGACCCGCATGCGCAGGCATTCGGGATCGATCACCTGGACCGCCTCCACGTTGGTGCGTTCGGGAAACAGCGGGTGGCGCTCGATCGCCGGCCCGTGGGCCGCAAGGTCGACCGCCTCGGCGTCGGCCACGAAGAACACGGCGTGCGGATTGCCCAGGCTCACCGCCACCGGATCGACGAGCGGTCCCGCCTCGATGCCCAGGTGCAGGGTATCGCGCGGCTCGGCGAGCGGGATCGCCGCCCAGTCGGTTTGGGCCGGGCCCATGTCGACCGCAATCCGTCCGCCGTCGACCGGGCGCGCCTCGATCGGGCCGGCCGCGGTTTCAATCAGGATCGCGTCGTCGTGATCCTCGGCCAGGACCAGGGACGCGACGCAGCGCGCCGCGTTGCCGCAGGCCGCCACCTCGCCGCCGTCGGCGTTGCGGATGCGCATCCGCACCCGGGCCCGGGAATCGCCCGGCGGTTCCAGGATCACCAGCTGGTCGCAGCCGATCCCGGTATGGCGGTCGGCCAGCGCCCGCACCCGCGCCGGATCGGGCGCGAACGGGACCGTCCGGGCGTCGACCACCACGAAGTCGTTGCCCAGTCCGTGCATCTTGATGAAGGCTCGTCCCGTCATGCGGCGGTTATAGGGTGCGCTCCGGGCGGTTGTCCAGCCAAGGTGGGATCAGCCGCGCATCAGATCGCGAAAGGCGCGCATGTGAAAGGCCGCCTGCTCCGGGCCGTAGGCGTAGGCGCGGCCGACCGGGCAGGCGTGGCGGGCCCGGCAGCCAAGGTCGCGGCAATCGGCGCCCGCGGCGCGGTCCAGATGGGCCGCGCAGGCCGCCGCGTCAAATCCGGTTGTGGTGAACGCACCGACCGGGCAGGCGGAGAGACAGGGCCGCGCGTCGCAGGTGGCGCAGGGAGAGGTGCCGCCCGGCGGCGCCGGACGCGGAATGTCGCGGTCGAACAGCAGCGCCGCGCGATAACCGTGCCAAAGGCCGTATTGCGGATGAATCAGGATGCCGAGCGGCGAGGCGAAGGCGGAGCCGGGCCGCCGCG
>JANQGL010000261.1 GCA_028277325.1 Magnetospira sp. | reverse complement strand
GAGCCGACCGCCGTCGACGCCACCGTCAGCCGCCCCTGGACGGCCCTCAAGGTGGCCCTGTTCGGGCACCGCAGCGAGGGGCCGATGGCGCCCGACCCGTTATCCGAGGCACAGCCGCCGGCCGCCGGCAAGAGCCGCGACGCGGCCTAGGGTCCGGGTCGCGCGGCCGGTATTGAAGGCCAGCCGCAACAGCCCCGGCAGGTCGCCGGGCCGTTCGAGCACGCCCTTGATCACCCGCCCCGGGCGCCGGTTGCCGGCCCGGTCGACGCCGCGCAGGGCCACGCCCGGAATATGGGTGCCGGCCGGATCGGACACCGCCCGGAGGACCAGCAACGGGACCCCCGCCTCGTCCGCCACCCGGGCCACCGCGTGGCTTTCCATGTCGACCGCCATCGCGTCGCAGGCCCGCGCCGCCTGCGCCTTGTCGTCCGGGGTCGGGAGCACCCGGTCGCTGCCCAGCAGGGTGCCCGAACTGAGGTTGATCCGGGCGCCCAGCCGCTCGGCCAGGGCGGCCCGCCAGGCCCGGTCGGCGGCCCAGCCGTGGCCCGTGCAATCGCAGACCCGGTGCGCCAGGATCAGGGTGCCGGCGCCGATCCCGGACCGCAGGCCGCCGCAGATCCCGGCACTGACCAGCGCCCCGCAGCCGGCCTCCAGGAGGGCCCGCGCCGCCGCCTCGGCCCGCTCCGGCCCCGGCCCGGACTGGCGGAGCGCATATCCGGCCCGGCCGTCCAGGACCTTCAGGGCCGCCGTCTCGTCGGACAGGGCGGTGACGATGCCGATCGGTGCCGTCATATGCCGTGCAGGGGTCGCGCCAGGTTGCCGTTCAGGATATTGCGGTAGCGGGCCAGGGCCCACAGCGGAAAATAGGCCGCGTAGCCATGATAGTGCAGGTAGAACACGCGCGGGAAGCCGGGCGCGTTGTAGAGTTCCTCGGCCCACTTGCCGCCCTCGCGCGGCGCCGCGAGCAGCCAGTCGACGCCGCGCCGGACGACCTCCGAGTCCGCCTCCCCGGCCGCCATCAGGCCGAGCAGCGCCCAGGAGGTGTGCGACGGGGTGGACGGCGCCGGCAGGGAGTCCCGGCCCGGATAGTAGGACCCGCAGTCCTCGCCCCAGCCGCCGTCCGGGTTCTGGCGCCGTTTCAGCCAGTCCACGGCACGCCGCACGTGGGGCGCGTCCATGTCCTCGCCGATCGCGTTCAGGGCGTTCAGGGTCGACCAGGTGCCGTAGATGTAGTTGGCGCCCCAACGCCCGAACCACGACCCGTCGGCCTCCTGCTCGCGCCGGAGAAACGCCAGCGCGCGGCGCACCGTCCCGTTGTCCATGCCGTAGCCGACCTGGGCCAGCAGGCCGAGGCAGCGCGCCGCCACGTCCACGGTCGGCGGGTCGAGCAGCGCCCCGTGGTCGGCGAACGGGATGTGGTTCAGGAAGTAGTGCTCGTTCTCGGCGTCGAACGCCCCCCAGCCGCCGTTCGAGCTCTGCATGCCGACGATCCATTCGACCGCGCGATCGACGTTCGCGCGGTAGCGCGGATCGCCGGTGCGGTCGAGGGCCATCGCCACCACCGCGGTGTCGTCGACGTCCGGATAGTGGTCGTTGCGGTACTGGAAGGCCCAGCCGCCGGGCCGCGCGTCCGGCCGTTGCGAGATGTAGTCGCCGCGCAGGTGCAGGATCTGGCGCCCCTGCAGCCAGTCCAGGGCCCGCCGGGCGGCCTCCGCGTTGCCGGCCTCCAGGAACGCATGCGCCGACAGTCCGGTATCCCAGACCGGCGACACGCAGGGCTGGCAATAGGACTCGGTCTCGCGATGCACCAGCAGCTTGTCGATGGCGCGACGGGCGGCCAGGAAGTCCGGGTGGTCGCGCGGATAGCCCAAGGCGTGCATGGCCATCACCGCATTGGCCATGGCCGGGAAGATGGCGCCCAGCCCGCCGTCGCCGTTCAGACGCTCGAAGATGAAGTTCATGCCCTTGTCGATCGCCTTGCGGCGCCAGCTCTTGGGCATCAGGAAGCTCAGCCGCTTGCCGTAGCGGTCGAGCACCAGCAGCACCTCGCCGACCCAGTGGCCGGTCGGGTTGACGTTGTAGACCTTCTCCTTCTCCGGCGGGGTGACGAACAGCTCGCGGATCGAGGTGCCGCGCGGATGGCGCGCCTTGGCATGCATCGAATAGAGGATCAGCAGCGGCACCATCACGGTGCGCGACCAATAGGCCACCTTGTCGAAATGGAACGGGAACCACTTCGGCATGTGCAGGACTTCCACCGGCATGAACGGAATGCCGCGCCAGGGAATCTGCTCGAACTGGGCCAGCATGATCCGGGTGAACACGTTGGCCCGCGCGGCGCCGCCCATCGACAGCACCAGGTCGCGGGCCTGGCGCATGTGCGGGGCGTCCGGGCTGTCGCCGACGATCTTGAGGGCGAAATAGGCCTTCACGGTGGCCGACAGGTCGGTATCGCCGCCATGGAACAGCGGCCATCCCCCCTCGGCGTTCTGGATGCGGCGCAGGTAGCGCGCCAGGCGCCGTTCAACCTCGTCGTTCGGTTCGCCGAGGAAGTGATTGAGAAATATGTATTCGGACGGAATGGTCGCATCGGCTTCCAACTCGAAGATCAGGTGGCCGTCGGCCTCCTGTCGGGCCGCCAGCCAGGACGCCGTCTCGCTCACCGTGCGCTCGACGTTGTCGAGTCGTTTCCCTTCTTCCGGGGTTTTCAGCACCTCTCGGTTCTCCATGCCATGGGGTCCGGCTCCGTAACGGCCGGAAAAGGGGATTTATCTCTTACGGTTGAGAACGTTTGTCAAGACGACCTCAGGAACCCCTGCACCGCGTCGGCGGCATGACGCCCGGAGCGGATCGCCCCCTCCAG
>JANQGL010000062.1 GCA_028277325.1 Magnetospira sp. | reverse complement strand
TTGCCCCGCCATCGCGGCGCCTATTCCGCCGCCGGACCGGCCATCGGCCGCAGCACCTCCGCCCCCGGCCCCGGCGCGCACGGCACCAGCAGCGCCAGGCCGAGCGAGGCGACGGCCATCGCCGCGCCGGCCAGGAACACGTAGGACGGCGAGGCGAGCCACAACAGCCCGAACGCGGCCGGGATGACCACGGCGGCGATATGGTTGATGGAAAAGCTCACCCCGGCGGTGGCCGCCATGTCGGCCGGATCGGCGATCTTCTGGAAATAGGTCTTGATGGCGATCACCATCGAGAAGAACAGGTGGTCGGCCACGAACAGGCCCACCGCCACCCAGGCGGTGTCCACGAAGGCATAGGCGGTGAACACGCAGGTCAGCCCGGCGTATTCCAGGATCAGCGCCCGGCGCTCCCCCCAGTGGCCGATCAGCCGGCCCACATACGGCGCGACCACCGAGGTCAGGGCGTGATTGACCAGCAGCATCAGGGTCATGGCGGCGACGTCGAAGCCGAACTTCTCGACCATCAGGAAGCCGGCGAACACCACGAAGATCTGCCGCCGCGCCCCGGACATGAAGGTGAGGGCGTAATAGAGCCAGTAGCGCCGGCGCAGGAACAGCGACCGGCGCTGCGCCACCGCCTGCGGAAACCGCGGAAACATCAGCCAGGCGGCCAGGGTCAGCAGGACCGTCGCGCCGCCGCCCAGCAGGTACATCCCCGGCATGGCGAGCCCGGCCAGTTCGACCGCCAGCCAGATGGCGCCGAACGCCGCCAGGGTGGCCAGCGACCCGGCCGACATCATGCGCCCCAGGACCAGCGGCGCGCGATCCTTGGGAATCCATTGCATGGTCAGGGACTGGCGCACCGTCTCGAAATAGTGGAAGCCGATCGACATCAGCACCGTGGTGGCATAGAGACCGAACTCGCTCGGGAACTGTCCGCTCAGCATGGTCCCGACGCCGAGCAGGGCCAGGGCGACCAGGGCCACGCTCTGTTCGCGCATCAGCAGCAGAACCAGCACCACCGCGAACGACAGGAACCCGGGCACCTCGCGCAGACTCTGCAGGATGCCGATCTCGCGTCCGGTGAACGCCGCCTGCTCGACCGCGAAGTTGTTGATCAGCGCCATCCAGGTGGCATGCGCCAGCGGCATCGCGACGGACAGCAACAGCAGCAGGCCTTCCGGCGAGCGCCAGCGGGCGGGGATTCGAACCATGCGAGGCCATCCTCGGAATAACGTGCGCCATACTTGGCATCGAAAAGGGCGCGAACCAAGTCCCGATCGGGGTTCGCAGGTGCACGCGCGGTTGACTTTCCCCCCCATAATTCACAGATTTGTAGCGTGGTCGTTGGCTTTCCAGGGGCGCGTCGGCGCGATCAGGCGCCGGACGGACGGAATGACGGTGATGGATCATACGGAGCTGTTTTCCAATCTCGAGGCCGAGCGGCATGCCCTCGGCCGGCATCCGGTCTATGAACACTTTCGGACGCTGGACGACCTCCGCGTGTTCATGAGTCACCATGTCTATGCGGTCTGGGACTTCATGTCGCTCCTGAAATCGCTGCAGGCGATCCTGGCGCCCGACGGAATCCCCTGGGCACCCAACGGCGACCCGGTGGTCCGGCGGTTCATCAACGACATCGTCCGGGAGGAGGAATCCGACCGCGCGCCCTGGACAAACAACGGCGAGCCGACCTACGCCAGTCATTTCGAGTTGTACTGCGAGGCCCTGCGCGAGGTCGGTGTCGATCCCGACCCGGTGCTGCGATTCGCCGCCCACGCGGCGGCCGAGGGGATCGAGGCGGCGTTCGCGGAGGAACCGCCGCCGGCGGCCGCCCAGCGGTTCATCCGCACCACGTTCGGGTTCATCGAGACACGCCGCCCCCACGTGATCGCGGCCGCGTTCTCGTGGGGCCGCGAGAACATCATTCCCAGCATGTTCACGGGGCTGCTCGAGGCCTGCCGGGTGCCCAGCGAGCAGACCCCGGTGTTCACCTACTACCTGCGGCGCCACATGCACCTGGACCAGAAACACCATGGCCCCATGTCGGCGCGCCTGACCGACCTGCTGTGCCAGGGCGATCCGGAACGGCTGCACGAAGTCGAGACCATCGCCCTCGAGGCGATGGCGGCGCGGCACGCCCTGTGGGACGCGGTGCGGGCCCAACTGCCCGACTGACGCGGTCTATTCCCCGACCACGTAGCGGCACCCCTCCGGCCCCACGAGGGCCGAATGGCGCGCCCCGGCCGGCACGTCGAACCGCTCCCCGGCCCGGTAGGTGCGGGTCTCTCCGCCGGTGGTGATGGCGATTTCCCCGGCCAGCACCACATGCGCCGTGACCCCGGCGTGGCTGTGCTCCGGATAGACGGCGCCCGGTCCGTCCTGCCACACGAACACGTGGCCGAACCCCTCGGCGCGCAGGCGCGCCACCTCCTCCGCCGCGTCCATGGCTAGCAGATCGCCGCCGCGATGGCGTCCAGGGCCTCGGCCCCCTTGCCGCCGTCCGGGCCGCCGGCCTGCGCCATGTCGGGC
>JANQGL010000431.1 GCA_028277325.1 Magnetospira sp. | reverse complement strand
GTCGAACCGGTAGGCCCGCAGGCGGGCGCCGACCGCCAGGTTGGCCCCCGCCTCGGCCGGCGACAGCTTGCAGCCGGCCCGCGGCTCCACGATCACCGAAACGGCGGAGGGACCGTTGGTCGCGAAGGCGGCGCTGATGTGGCCGCCGACCCCCTGCCAGGCCAGGTCGCCGGCCGAGGCGGCGGCCAACCTGGCGTTCGGCGCCCGCCTGCGGGCCTACCGGTCCGACCGGTATCTGACCCAGCGCGACGACGACGCCAAGCCGACCCTCGGCGGGATCAAGATCCTGGCCGACCGCCCCGGCGAGGCCAGGTCGCTGTTCGCGCCGCTCGACAGGGTGGCCGACGGGGTGCTGCTGACCCGAGACCTGCTCTCCGAGCCGGCCAACGTGCTCACTCCGGAGGCCCTGGCCGAGGCGGCCCGGAAGCTCGAGGACCTGGGCGTCAAGGTCAAGACGCTGGACGAGAAGGAGATGCGCAGGCTCGGCATGGGCGCCCTGCTCGGCGTCGCCCAGGGCAGCGCCCATCCGCCGCGCCTGGTGACCATGGAATGGACCGGCGGCGCCGAGGGCAAGGGCAAGAAGGGCCGGCCGGGCAAGGGCGAAGGGCCGGTGGCCTTCGTCGGCAAGGGGGTGACCTTCGATTCCGGCGGCATTTCCATCAAGCCGGCGGCCGGCATGGAGGACATGAAGTGGGACATGGGCGGCGCCGGCGTGGTGATCGGCCTGATCGCCGCCCTGGCCGGGCGCAAGGCCAAGGTCCACGCGGTCGGCGTGGTCGGCCTGGTCGAGAACATGCCGTCCGCGACCGCGCAGCGGCCGGGCGACGTGGTCACCTCGATGTCCGGGCGGACCATCGAGGTGATCAACACCGATGCCGAGGGACGCCTCGTCCTGGCCGACGCCCTGCACTACTGCCAGGAGACGTTCAAGCCGCGCGCCGTGATCGATCTCGCGACCCTGACCGGGGCCATCATCATCAGCCTCGGCGACCACACGGCCGGCCTGTTCGCCAACGACGACAAGCTGGCCAAGGCCCTGACCCAGGCCGGCGACAGGGTCGGCGAGCCGGTGTGGCGGCTGCCGATGGGCGACGACTACGACAAGCAGATCAAGTCCGATATCGCCGACATGAAGAACGTCGGCGGACGCGCCGCCGGGTCGATCACCGCCGCCCAGTTCCTCAAGCGATTCGTCGGCGACCTGCCGTGGGCGCATCTCGACATCGCCGGGGTGACCTGGGCGAAGGCCGACAAGCCGACCGTGCCCAAGGGCGGCACCGCGTTCGGGGTGCGGCTGCTCGACCGCCTGGTGGCCGACGCCTTCGAGGACGCGTGACCGAGGTCGCGTTCTATCACCTGCAGCGCCTGCCGCTGGAGGCGGCGCTCCCGAGGCTGCTGGAGCGCAGCCTCCGGGCCGGCGAGCGGGCGGTGGTGATGGCCGGCTCGGCGGACCGGGTGGCGTGGCTGGACGGCCTGCTGTGGACCTACGACCCGGCCTCCTGGCTGCCGCACGGAAGCGCCCGCGACGGGCATCCGGAGGCGCAGCCGGTGTGGCTGACCACCGAGGACGAAAATCCCAACGGGGCCCGCTTCCTGTTTCTGGTCGACGGGCGCGCGTCGGACCGGATGGCCGATTACGCCCGCTGCTTCGATCTGTTCGACGGCAACGACGCGGACGCCGTGGCGGCCGCCCGCGCGCGCTGGAAGGCCTGCCGCGCGGCCGGCTTCGACATCACCTACTGGCGGCAGTCGGAACGCGGCGGGTGGGAGCGAGGCGCTTGATAGAATTGGCTCGACCTGTTCTGGAAAAACAAATATGAAGTTGTAGGGTCGGCGCGTCCGGGCGCCAGCGGAAGGTGCCGTCATGCTCGGGGGCATAACCTGGAGTTCGCCGGAAGACCATGGATCTCGCAACTCTTGTCGGCCTGATTGCCGGGTTCGTCCTCATTTTCGTGGCCATCATGATGGGCGGGGACGTCGGCTCGTTCGTCAACGTCCCCAGTATCATGATCGTCATCGGCGGGACCATTTCCGCCACCCTGATCAAGTTCCCGCTCAAGGACGTGGGCGGCGCCTTCATGACCGGCATCAAGATCGGGTTCAAGAACGCCACCACGAGCGCCGAGGACCTGATCCAGAAGTCCCTGGAAATGGCCGAACTGGTCCGCAAGAACGGCCTCCTGGCGCTGGAGAACGTCGAGATCGAGAACGAGTTCTTCAAGCGCGGCATCCGCCTGTGCACCGACGGCCATAACCTGGACGTGATCAAGGAGACCATCAACCGGGAGGTCAGCCTGACCATCGAGCGCCAGGAGATCAGCGAGCGGATGTTCCGCGGGATCGGCGATTCGGCGCCCGCCTTCGGGATGATCGGCACCCTGGTCGGCCTGGTCCAGATGCTCTCCAACATGGACGACCCGAAAACCATCGGCCCGGCGATGGCGGTGGCCATGCTCACCACGTTCTACGGTGCGGTGATCGCCAACGTGTTCGCGATGCCGATCGCCGACAAGCTGGCCCTGAAGATCGAGAACGACCGCAAGAACCACGAACTGATCGTGCAGAGCGTGATCCAGATCCACGGCAACCAGAGCCCGATGGCGCTCAAGGAAATCCTCGCCGTGTTCCTGCCGGTCAACAAGCGCGACTTCCTCAAGGACGACGAATAGGGGGGCGGCGTGGGCCAGAAATGTCCGGCCGGTGCGCCGCTTTGGATGGTCACCTTCGCGGACCTGATGTCGCTGCTGCTCACCCTGTTCGTGCTGCTGCTCACCTTCGCCGAGATGGAGGTCATCCGCTACAAGGCGGTGGCCGGGGCGATCCGCAACGCCTTCGGCATCCAGCAGGAAGACCAGCTGGCCGGGGTGATCGAGATCGAGGGCGCCAAGCGGCGGCGCTACGCCAAGGACGTCGACCCGACGCGCGAGAAGCATACCGAGCCGGAGGTGCGGATCGACCTCACCGAGGCCTACGCGCGTCACAAGAAACGGGTCGAGGAACAGCGCGAGCAGGCCCGCATGGAGGCCCTGACGGCGGCGATCCGGCAGACCATCGAGAAGGAGCTGGCCGGCACCGGCACCTCGGTCGAACTCAGCCCCAACGGGGTGCTGGTCCGGTTTCCGAACGAGATCGCCTTTCCGTCCGGCAGCGGCAACCTGACCGACCGGTTCCGCGAGACCCTGGACCGGCTGGCCGACATCCTGGTCCGCACCGAGGGACAGATCGTGGTGTCCGGGCACACCGACAACGTGCCGCTGGCCGGCGGCGGGGTCTATCGCACCAACTGGGACCTGTCGGCCGCCCGCGCCGCGTCGGTGGTGCACTACTACCTGGAGGACCCGCGGTTCCCGGTCGACCGGTTCACCATCCAGGGATTCGGCGAAAGCCGTCCGATCGCCGGCAACGACACCCCCGAGGGGCGGGCCAAGAACCGCCGGGTCGAGCTGCTGATCGTCAGCAAGAAGGGCGACCGGGACCCGGTGGTGCCGGACGGGCCGTAGGCGGCGCGCGCCCGGTCAGCGCACCGGATCCTCGAGGTGCCGCCAAAGTCCCGCCGCGACCGCGGCGCCGGCGGCGCCGAGTCCGGCCATCGCCAGGTAGGCCCCGCCGCCGGCCGCCGCGTAAAGATGCCCGGCGGCGAAGGTGGACAGGCTCATGCCGACCCCCATCACGGAGGCCGCGTAGAGGCTTTGCGCGGTCGCCGAGCGGTCGGCCGCGACCCGCCGCGCGATGTAGGTCATCGCCCCGAGATGGGCGGCCCCGTAGGTGAGCGCGTGCAGGGCCTGGACCACCAGCAGGGCGGGCAGCGCGTCGGTGAGGCCGAGCGTCGTCCAGCGGACGCCGGCCGCGAGGCCGCCGGCCAGCAGCAGCGGCAGGGCGCCGCTGCGGGCGACGATTCGGCTGCCGACCGCGAACAGCAGGATTTCGGCGATCACGCCTTCGGCCCACAGGGCGCCGATGAGCCCTTCGCCGTGGCCGACCGACTGCCAGTGCAGGGTGCCGAAGGTGTAGTAGACCCCGTGGCTGGACTGGATCAGCGCCGCTGCCAGGCACATCAGCAGGAACGCCGGATCGGCGAGCAGGCCGCGCAGCGGCCGATGCCCGTCCCGTCCGGGTCCGGTCGCCGGCTCCGGCATCGGCCAGGCGGCCAGCGCGCTCAGGCCCACCGCGCCGAGGATGGCGGCGTAGACCAGGTCGGCGCCCCGCGCCTCCAGGGCCTGTCCGGCCGCCACCGAGGCGCCGATGAAGGCGAGCGAGCCCCACAGGCGGACCCGGCCGTATTGCAGGCGGTGCGCCCGCGCGCTGAGCAGGGTGATGTTCTCGCCCAGCGGCATGATCGTCGACCAAGCGACGGAGAACAGCGCGTAGATGCCGAGCAAGGCCCAGAATCCGTCGCCCAGGGGCAGCAGGAGGAAGGCCGCCAGGGCCGCGACGGCGAGGCCGCGCAAGGCGCGCCGGCGACGCCCCGATCGATCCACGGCGGCGGCGATCCACGGCGCGATGGCCATCTTGACCAGCAGGCCGGCGGCGATCACGTAGCCGATCTCCGAGGCCCCCAAGCCGCGTGCCTGCAGCCACACCGGCAGGAACGGCAGGCTGATGCCGATCATGGTGAAATAGGCGGCATAGAAAAACGACAGGCGGGCATACATGGGATGCTCATAGCCTGCTTGGCGGGCGGCGGCGAGTCCTCTAAATTCGCGGTCGACCAGTCACGGACGACGGAAGGGCCATGGATCCGATCCTGATCGTCGGCTCGGTGGCCATCGACCAGGTCATCCGGTTGAGAGCGCCACTGCGCCCGGGAACCCACAACACGGCCGAGGAGAACGGCGAGCGGATCGGCGGCGGCGCGGCCAACACCGCGATGGCCCTGGCGCGGGCCGGCGATCCGGTGACGGTGGTCAGCGCCCTGGGACAGGACCCGGCCGGGCGGCGCCTGCTCGATACCCTGCGAACGGTGGGCGTCGACGTGTCCCTGATCGACTCTCACGCGGCCCGGACCACGCACTCGATGGTGTTCCTGAATCCGGACGGCGACCGGACCATCGTCAACCTGTCGCGCTGCGCGGTGCCGCTGCCGGCCGATCTGGTCACCCGGCCGGCGTCGGCGTTCTACGTGCGCAGCGCCGACCCCCTGCTGACCTCGATCCTGACCCAGCGGGTCTTTCGCGGCCCGGTGCTGGCCCACGTGCCGCCGGTGCGCGACGCCTTCCGTCCGGCCCAGGTGCTGATCGGCTCGGCGTCCGATCTGGACGCCGACGTCCTGGCCGATCCGTTCGACGCCGGGCGGCGGGTCGCCGGCGAGACCCTGCAATGGGTGGTGATCACCCGGGGCGCCGAGGGCGCCACCGCGCACGGCCAGG
>JANQGL010000189.1 GCA_028277325.1 Magnetospira sp. | reverse complement strand
GTCCGACAGGTCGGGCACCGCCACCGGCCGCAGGTCGAAGGCCTCGCAGAGCTCCTTCAACTCGTCGATGTCGCCCGGCGTCAGGCCGGCGTGGACCAGCAGGTTGACCTGGCGCGGCCGGGTGCCGGCACGGTCGGTGGCCTCGGCGGGCAGCACGGTGTCGAGCAGGGCGGTCACCGCCGCCGCGAACCCGGTCTCCAGGCAGCCGGCGAAGTCGGGGGTCGCCACCGGGACCACCGTCACGTCGTCGTAGTCCGGGTGCCTGGCGCGGAACTCCTTGACCAGCCGCGTGATGTGGGCGCCCTCGGCCTCCACGAGTCCGGTCGTCGGCAGGCCGATCACGTCGGGGCGGCTGTCGGCGCAGATGGCGCGCAGGCCCGCGACCACGTTGACGTCGCCGCCCATCACCGCGCTGATCTGGTCCATGGCCGTGGTCTGCAGCGGGATCGGCTCGCGGAAATGGTTGACGAAGAACACCTTGCCGAACGCGGTGCAGCCCTGCGAGCCGTGCAGCATCGGCAGGCTGCGGGCCAGGCCGAGGAAGGCCAGGGCGGCGCCGATGGTCTGGCTGCTCTTCAGCGGACTGACGGAGAGCGCCTTGTTGCGTTTCACGATCTCGGTCATCGGATCATCCTTTCGCCGCGACGCGCCAGGGCGCCGGGGCGCGCACCGCCGGCCAGACGGGGCTCTCGATGGTCAGCGCGATCTGGCGCGCCAGCTCGACCATCCCCGGATAGCCGGCATAGGCGTATTCGCGCTCCTGGTTGATGTGCAGGAACGGCAGCCGGGCCTTCAGGGCGGTGAACATGTTGCGTCCGCCGGCGATCAGGACGTCGACCCCGCGCGCCGCGCAGAGGTCGAGCAGCCTGCGCGGGTTGCCGTCCTCGATCATCGTCGCGTCCTCGCCCATCAGGTCGCGGATCCGCGCCTTGTCCTCCTGGGTCGATTTCTTGGTCCCGGTGGCGACCACCTCCATGCCCAGGTCCTGGAGGGCGGCGACCACCGACCACGACTTGACGCCGCCGGTATAGAGCAGCGCCCTCTTCCCCGACAGCCGGGCGCGCCAGGGGGCCAGGGCGATGTCCAGCCGGGCCTCCTCGCGCGCGATGACGGCCTCGGTACGGGCGGCGAGGTCCTCGTCGCCGATGAGGCGCGCGAAGCCGCGCAGCGCCCGCGACACGTCGCCGCCGCCGTAGAACGACCCCTCGAACCACGGCACCCCGTAGCCCTCTTCGAGCTTGCGGGCGACGTTGATCATCGCCTTGGAGCACACCATCATCAGCGCCTCGGCGCGGTGCATCGTCTGCACTTCCGAGAACCGGGAGTCGCCGGACAGGGTGCCGAGCACCCGCAGGCCCAGTTCGTCGAACAGCGGCAGCATGTGCCACAGCTCGCCGGCGATGTTGAACTCGCCGACCAGGGCGATGTCGTGCACCTTGTGGCCGTTCGGCGAGATTGCCGGCTCCGGCTCGCGGGTGCCGATCACGTGCCTGACCATCGCCTCGCCGGCGATCCGGTTGCCCAGGTTCTTGGTGCCGTAGAAGCCGGCCGCGTCGACCGGCACCACCGGGGTCCCGAACCTCGCCTCGGCGGCCTTGCAGACCGCCTCCAGGTCGTCGCCGATCAGCGCCGGGACGCAGGTGTTGTAGACGAACACGGCGGCCGGGGCGTGGGTCTCGACCGCCTGCCTGATGGCGTGCAGCAGGCGCTTCTCGCCGCGCCCCATGATCACGTCCTGCTCGGTGAGGTCGGTGGTCATGCCGATCCGGTAGAGGGCGCGGCCCGAGGTGCGGGCGCCGCGGTTGTCCCAGGACGAGCCGGAGCAGGCGATGGGTCCGTGCACCACATGCGCCACGTCGGAGATCGGCAGCAGGGCGATCTGCGCGCCGTCGAACGAACAGCCGCCGGCCGTCGCCCCCGGCTTCAGGCGGGCGCAACCGGACTTGTCCTTGTCGTTGTGGGCGCAGGCCGGCTCGTCCAGCAGCGCCGCGATGTCCTTCGCCTTCATGTCGTCTCCCTGCCACGAGATCGCGTGATGGCCGGTATCAAGCAATTCACATGCCACGGCGCAACCGCTTGATTCCGAGGGCGGGAGCGCATTGTCGCCGTGTCGGAAATCCGACAACGCGGGCGATGAAGCTTGATCCGCGTCGGCTTCCCTTTCACGCGCCGCCAAACCGGAGGAGTGTTTTTTTCAATACTATTTCTTCAAAATCCTGTGGGACGGCACGATGCGGGGTCGGAGTCACGTTCAAGCCGGCAACCAAAGCAAATTACCAGTAGGTTGAAAATATTTATTTTCCACGTATTGTGTGTTTTTGGTTTCTTTTAGACGAGTATCGAGGATACAATGGTGGGACGCAGGCGATCGTGAAAGGGAGAAAGGTTGAGCGCTAAAAACAAGCAACCGCTCCTGGAACGCAAGGTGAGCGTCTGGTTCTTGCTCGTTTTGACGTTTCTTGTTTGCTTTTTCATCGTGGCGTTCGGCTGGTCGGTGAGGACGACCACCCTCGGAAACGACCGGTCCGGCCTGTTCGGGCGGATCGCGGTGGAGGTCGCCGCCTTCCCGACCACGACGAAACAGGTGTTCCGGGATCTTCGGGACTACGCCACCGGAGCGTACAGGGAACGGGCGGCGATCGTGGAGGGCGCCCGCCAGGGACTCGGCCCGGGCTTCCGGCCGGTGCCGGCCGCTCCGGAGATCGACCTGGCCGGGCTGATGATGCGCGCCGACCCGGCGGCCGTCACCCCCGGGTGGCGGGCGCTGTCCGGCATCTTCGCGATCGACGGCGACATGAAGAACGCCATCCTCTTGATGTCGCCGGACCTGCGGGTCGTCAAGGCGTGGACCCTCGACGAGGACCCGGACGGCGCGGACGGGTTGCGCCCGCAGGCGCCGCATCTCAAGATCGTCCATGGGTTCGAGGTCCTGCCCGACGGGTCGGTGGTGTTCGTGTTCGACGGCGGGGTGCCGATCCAGCGCTTCGACGCCTGCGGCCGCCGACTGTGGTCGACCGGCGGCAGCCATTTCAGCCATGCCGTGACGCTCGACGACTCCGGTGCGGCGGTCTGGACGCTGACCTCCCACCACAGCGTCGATTTGGTCTCGGTGGCCGACGGCCGGGTGCTGCGCCGGATCGAGATGGAGGAGATCGTCGCCGCCAACCCGATGATCGGCCTGCTGGAGATTCGCCGGTCCTACGGCGACCACGTCAACAGCAACCGGCCGAACACGACCGGCCCCTGGCTGGCCGACCGTTTCCATTTGAACGACGTGGAAGCGCTCCCGCCGGCGCTCGCCGACCGGTTCGCGGGGTTCGAGGCCGGCGACCTGCTGATCAGCGCGCGGTCGCTGAACCTGATCTTCGTCATGGACCCGGAAACGCTGCGCATCAAGTGGTGGCGGGTCGGCGCGACGCACCGCCAGCACGACCCCGACTGGCTGCCCGACGGCACGATCATGGTGTTCAACAACCGCATGAGCCGCGATTTCAGCGAGATCGTCGCGCTCGACCCGGCAACCTACGCCCGCCGGACCCTGGTCGACGGCCGGGCCATGGGTTTCTTCTCGCGCATCCGCGGCAAGGCGCAGAGGCTGGACGACGGCACCGTCGTCGTTTCGAGCGCCCAGCAGGGACGCGCGTTCGAGATGGCGCCCAGCGGCGACATCGTGCTTGAAATTTTCAACATCAAACCCGGTTCCGACACCGCGAGCTACGCGCTGACGGAACTGCGGTGGCTGCCCCCCGACCACTTCGATCCGAGGAGCCTGGAATGTCCGCCAACCAATTGAGCGTGCTCGCCGCGATCCTGGCCGGCGTCGTGGTCGCCGCGACCCCGGCCGAGGCCTATGTCGGTCCCGGCGCCGGCGCCGGGACGATCGCCGTCGTCCTCGGCGTCCTCGCCTCGGTGGCGATGGCCTTCCTCGCCATCCTCTGGTACCCGGTCAAGCGCATGCTGAAAAAGCGCAAGGCGGCGAAACAGGCGGCGACCGACCCCGCGGACCCGACCGGGACGCCATGAACTGGATCTTCAACCTCGTCCTCTGCGTGGCGCTGGTCGAGCTGGCGATGCGGCTCCCGTTCGGCCCGACCATCGCCGATCTGGGCCGGGCCGGCCGCAAGGCCCTGCACGTGGTGGGGTCGAAGGCGATCTCCGATCATTGGAAGGAAAAGGCGGTCGGCGCCTATTCCCGCACCACCTTCCTGTCGGCCCTGAAGCTCGCCGGCCTGCTGGTCGTTCTGTTCGGAGCGGCGGCGCTGCTCGTGGTGGCGTTCGATTTCGTCGCCGCGGGGTTCGAATCGTTCATGCTCGGCTGGGTCGGGATCACCGGCAGCGTCGTGCTGGCCGGCCTCTACTTCCTCGTTCGGAAGCGCATTGCGGATGCCCGGGTACAGCCGTCTCGATAAGCTCCTGCACCGCCTGGCCCTGGAGGTGACGCCGATCGCGGAGTTCGCGTTCGACCTCGACCAGAGGATGGCCGGCGGCGACCCCGGGGAGATCGTGGACCGGCGTCACGCGTTCGTCTCGGGCCTGGCCCGCGCCGGCACCACCGTGCTGATGCGCCGCCTCCACGGCAGCGGCCGGTTCCGGTCCCTGACCTATCGCGACATGCCGTTCGTCCTGGCGCCCAATTTCTGGCGCCGGTTGACGGCCAACGCGCGCAAGGACACCTCGCTCGGCGAACGCGCCCATGGCGACCGCATCCTGGTCGGGATCGACAGTCCGGAAAGCCTGGACGAGGTGTTCTGGCGCGTCTTCGACGGCGAGTCCTACATCGCGAAGGACCACCTGCGGCCGCACGATCCCGCCCCCGAGACCGTTTCGAGGTACGTCCGCTACGTCAACGCCATCCTGCGCGCCCAGGGCGACGGGGCGACGCGCTATCTGTGCAAGAACAACAACAACGTCCTGCGCCTGCCGGCGATCCGCAGGGCCTTCCCCAACGCCCTGATCCTGATCCCGGTGCGCGACCCGCTGACCCATGCCGAATCGCTGCTGAGGCAGCACCGGAACTTCCTGAAACGGCAGGCCGAGGACCCCTTCGTCCTGTCCTACATGACCTGGCTGGTGCACCACGAGTTCGGCCGCGACCATCGCCCGTTCCGGTTCGACCGGGCCGGGATCCCGGGGCGCGTCCACACCGACACCGACAGCATCACCTATTGGCTGGACGTCTGGCGGGCCACCCACGCCTGGATCGAGCAAACGGCCCCCGGGGACGCGGTGTTCGTCGGCTACGAGGACATGTGCCGCGACCCGGCGGTGTGGCGGCGCATCGCCGAGATGGCCGACCTGCCGCCGGACACCGGGGACGGCGAGACCTTCGAGGCCAGCGCCACCGCCGCCTCGACGCCGGACGATCCGCGGCTGGTCGAGGAGACGCGGGCCATTTACCACCGGCTCGTGGCGCGCGGCCGCGCGGCGCTGGGGTAGGACCGCCTTCGGACGGCCCGTCACCGGTGATCGGTCAGCCGGTCGATGACCTCGCAGAGCAGGCCGGACACCGGGCGCGGCGCCGGCGGGGGCAGGGTTTCGGCCAGGAAACCGGCGACGGCGCGCGCCGGGTCGCTCTCCGAGGTCTGCACGGCGCGGATGCCGATCTTGTCCAGGTGGCCGGCGAAGCCCTCGCCGGCGAACGCGGTGATCACCGCGTCGATGCCGGGGATCGGCGACGGCGCGCCGTCCTTGTGGTGGTGGAACACCTTGTCGCGGGGGAGTTCGACCCGGTCCACCTCGACCGGGGCGCTGTCCGGACCCACCTCGAAGATCAGCCAGCGCCGGGCCCGGCCGGCATGCCCGGTGACCCGCTCGTAATCGCTGCTGGAGACCGCGATCCTCACAGCGCGTAGGGCTCCTGGCCCCAGCCGCGCAGCACCGCCAGGTCCTTGGCCGGCAGGTAGTCGTAGGCGCCCATCTGGTCCTCGATGACCGCCTCGGCCAGGCGATGCGACACCCCCTGCCCGGCCACCAGGTGGAAGTACCAGGCCATCGGATAGCCGGCCGCCCGGTCGTAGCCGTGGATCAGGCGGGCCAGCTCGCCGCCGCGCGGCTGGCCCTCGCCGGCCAGGTCCCCCACCTCCTCGGGGCGCGGTCGCGGCTTGACGTGGAAACGCGCCTCGCCGAACCGGTCGGTATAGGGCACCAGGGTGAACACCCAGTGCTCGTGCAGGCGGGTCACGGCGCTGGCGGTGCTGGCGATCCAGTCGGTCACGAACCGCCGGAAATAGGCGTCGCCGCAGAACCGCGACGCGCCGTCTTCCAGGCAGGGCGAGAAATCGGTCACCCGTCGCAACTCGTAGCGCGGCGCCCCGATCGGCCGCGGCTCCACCGGCGCCGCGTCCATGGGGTCGATCAGGTCCTCCAGGTCGTCGGGCAGGCGGCCGGGATCGATCAGCGCATGGTGGACCCGCTCCTGGATCTCGTCCACCTCCACCTGCACGAAGTCGAGCGGTCCGTCGCCGCTCGGCGCCACCAGGTAGTGGGTGCTGCCGCACAGGCGGGTGGCGAGATAGCCGTCGTCCACGTGATCGGCCAGGAGGGTGGCGAGGTCGCCTTGCGTCTCCGCCCAGTCGCGCAGGTGCCCGGTCACCCGACCGCCGTCGGCGGTGACGATGCCGCCGGTCCGATACCAGCCGTCGCGCGTCGCGCCGACCTCGAAGGCCAGGCCGGGCATCGCCCGCGCAATGACCTCCAGCAACGCCCGGTGGCGCGGGCCGGGCGGGGTGGCGGCCACCGCCTCGGCGACGCGCTGCGGGTCGAGGTCCGAGAACGACATCAGCCGTCCTCCCGCCAGGCGATCACCAGCCCGGTCGCGGCGGCCGCGTCGCCGCCCAGCGCGAGGCAGTGGCGGTCCCGCCCCTCGACCAGGTAGACGTTGAAATCCGGCGTCTCGCGGACCGGCTCGACGGAGCCGATGTCGTCGTCCGAGCAGAGCGTGAAGTGGAGCGCCTCGAAGCGGCGCCGCAGTTCCGCCAGCGCCGCCTCGCCGGGTCCCATTTCGGTGACCAGCGCGGCGACCGCGTCGAGGGTGCCGTCCTCGATCATGCGTCCCCGCCCGCCGCGAGGCGGACCCGGTCCTCGGGCGCCCGGCCCATCGCCTTGGCCAGCCAGGGCGGCGCCCCCTTGGCCAGGACGTCGCCCAGGCCGGCCGCCAGGTCGCGCGCCGGGCCGCCGGACGGGTGCTTGACCGGATGGATGTCGCGGCGCACCACCTTGGCCGCCGGCGGGCCGCCGATCGACACCACGAACAGCACCTGGCAGTCGGCGATGATGTCGGCCCGCGCCGCGTTGCGGTCCTCGGCACCGGCCGGCACCTCGGCCGCGCGCACGTCGATCAGCCGCGTCTCGTCGGCCGAGACCTGATAGATCAGGAAACGGGCGCAGGAGCCGAAATGGCCGTCCATCGCCTCGCCGGTGTTGGAGGCGCAGGCGACCCGGATGGAGCCGGGCATGTCGCCCTCGGCGATGGCCACCGGCCGCGGAATCAGCGGGTCCTCGGCGCCGCCCAGCCCCTTGAGCAGGTTCAGCGCGGCCTCGATGTCGGCTTTCGTCGCCTCCGCCGCGTCGTCGCCCAGGGCGGTCCGGAGGTCCTTCGGGCGCAGCGCCTGGATGTCGCGCTCCGAGGGCGGCAGGCCGACCATGCGCTCGACCAGACGGAGCATGCGGCCCGGAGTCACGTCGGGCAGGGCGCGTGCGGCCAGGCCGACGCGGAGCGCCATTTCACGGCTCAAGGGGGAGTCCGGCATGGGTGGAACCTCCTACTGGCGCAGGCTGCGCGGCACGGTCATCCTTCGACAAGCCCGGGACGAGGGAGACTTAGGTCGGTCCTCATCTTGGGCTTGCCGAAAGGCGAGGACCGACCGGGTATCAATCGAGGAAGACGATGCAGTCCTCTTCCATGCAGGCGTCGATGCACTTCGGCTGGTCGGCTTCGCCCTCGCACTCGTTGCAGGTGTCGGCGTTGACCTTGTAGACGCCCTTGAAGGGGACGATCGAATTGGTCGGGCACACCGGCTCGCAATCGCCGCAGGCGGTGCAGGTCTGGGCATGAATGGCGACGGCCATCGGGCGGTCTCCTGTTGCGGTTTGTTGGGCGCTCAGGCGCGCTTGAAGCGCAGGGTGGTCGGAAACGCGGGCGGCGGGCTGATCGGCTCGACGTACCATTTCGATCCGTCGGCCAGTTCGACCGTGCCGCCCCAGGTGGTTTCGGTGTCCGTCTCCACGGACACCACCGTTTCCTCCAGGTCCTTCTTGGCGACGTAGAACAGCAGGTCGCCTTGCGCGGACTTGCGCAGCATCACGTTGGGCATCTGACGACGTCCTTTTTTTTTCGAGGGGCGCGGGACCGGGCCGCGCCCGCCCGGCCGGGGCCGGACGGAACGCGGCGCTTCGCGGATCAGCGCACCAGATCGTAGTTGAAGTCGGTGACGCCCATTTCGCGCGTCTCGTCGTCGAGGCGCTCCAGCACCGCGTTGACGATGGTGGTCAGCATCTGCATGGCGCCCTCGTAGCCGAGAGTGGTCTGCCGGTGCAGGTGGTGACGGTCGAAGATCGGGAAGCCGATGCGGATCAGCGGCACCTCGAACGCCCTGCCCTTCTTCAGGGTATCGCGCTGGATGAACTTGCCGTAGGAGTTGCCGATCATGAAGTCGGGCTTGTCGGTGAAGCACAGCGAGCGCATGTGCCACAGGTCGGCCCCGGTGTGGACCGTGCTGTTCTGGCCGTAGGGGCTGTCGGCGCACATCTTCTCGACCTGCTTCTTCCAGCGCTTGTTGGCGGCGTTGCACAGGATGTGCCGCGGCTCGGCCCCCATTTCGAGCAGGAAGCGGGTCATGCCGAGCACGAAGTCGGCGTCGCCCCACAACGCGAAGGTCTTGCCGTGCAGCCAGGCGTGGCTGTCGGTCATCATGTCGACCAGGCGGCCGCGTTCCTTCGCCAGGCTCTCCGGGATCGGCTTGCCGGTCAGCTCGGAGACCGCCATCAGGAAGTCGTCGGTGGCGCCCAGGCCCATCGGGATCGTCACGTCGGTCACCGGGTGATGCCAGGTCGACTTGACGTACTTGCGGGTCTTGGCGAGCTGCCAGGGCTGCAGGAGCAGGGTGTCGATGGCGTTCGGGGCGTCCTCCACCTCGGCGATCGGGGTGCCGCCGTCGTACATCCGGTACTCGCCGTCGGCCGGGGTGTCCAGGACCTCGGACGGATCGCACAGCAGGGCGTACCCGACCCCCATCTCCCGCATCATGCGATGCAGCACCCGGTAGTTGCCGAGGTAGGTCTCGAACCCCGGCACCAGGTTGATCTTGCCGTTCGAGCCGACCTCCTTGCCCTCCATGGTGTTGAGGGTGAAGTAGCGGAGGGTGCCCTCGAACATGTTGTCCCAGCCGGTGGTGTGCGAACCGACGAAGGACGGGGTATGGGCGAACGGGGTCGGGAACGACTCCTCGATGTGGCCCTCTTTCTTGGCGTTGGTGATGAAGGCGTTGAGGTCATCCCCGATGACCTCGGCCATACAGGTGGTGGAGACCGCGATCATGTCCGGCTTGTAGAGCGCCTTGGCGTTCTTCAGGCCTTCGAACATGTTCTTCTGGCCGCCGAACACCGCCGCGTCCTCGATCATGGAGTCCGACACGCAGGCCACCGGCTCCTTGAAGTGGCGGTTGAAGTAGGTCCGGAAGTAGGCCACGCAGCCCTGCGAGCCGTGCACGTAGGGCAGGGTCTTCTCGAAGCCGAGCGCACAGAGCACCGCGCCGAGCGGCTGGCAGGCCTTGGCCGGGTTGATGGTCAGGGCCTGGCGCTGGAAGTTCAGCTCCTGGTATTCGAGGGAGGTGGTCCATTCGAAGGTCTTTTCGATCTTCTCCTGCGGGTGCGCCTCCTCGAACGCGTCGCGCTTGTTGGCGAGGCTGTCCTTGTAGTCGTCATCGCGGAACAGCGGGAAGCTGGGCGCGATCTTTTCGATGGTCTGACTCATGCTCTCTTTCTCCTCCCGCGCCACCAATCCGTGGACGAACGGGGTCGAGGGATAGGTTGCGGCCGCCTACTCGGCGGCCAGGGACGACGCGCCGGCGCCCTTCAGCCACGGCGGGGTCATGTTGTCCCAGCAGGGGTTGTTGACGGTCATGTCCATGTCGCGGGCGAAGATCGCGAAGCCGTCGTAGCCGTGATACGGACCCGAGTAGTCCCAGGAGTGCATCTGGCGGAACGGCACGCCCATCTTCTGGAAGATGTACTTCTCCTTGATGCCCGAGCCGATCAGGTCCGGACGCACCTTCTTGACGAACTCCTCGAACTCGTAGCCGGTGACGTCGTCGTAGATCAGCGTGGCGTTGCCCATCTCCTTGAGGGTGCGGTCGTAGTCGTCGTTGTGGGCGAACTCGTAGCCGGTGCCGACCACGTCCATGCCCAGGTCCTCGTAGGCGCCGATGATGTGGCGCGGACGCAGGCCGCCGACGTAGAGCATCACCTTCCGGCCTTCCAGGCGCGGCCGGTACTTGGCGATCACCGCCTCGAACTCGGGCCGGTACTTGGCGATCACCCGCTCGGCGCCTTCCTTGATCGTGTCGTCGAACCGCTCGGCGATGGCGCGCAGGGACTCGGCGATCTTGGTCGGGCCGAAGAAGTTGTACTCCATCCACGGAATGCCGTACTTCTCTTCCATGTGACGCGAGATGTAGTTCATCGACCGGTAGCAGTGCAGGAGGTTCAGCTTCGCCTTCGGGGTGTTCTCGATCTCCGCGACGGTGCCGTCGCCCGACCACTGGGCGATCACCCTGAGGCCCATCTCCTCGAGCAGGATGCGCGACGACCAGGCGTCACCGCCGATGTTGTAGTCGCCGATGATGGTGACGTCGTACGGGGTCGACTCGAACCCGTTGTCGTTGTCGCGGTTGTGCAGCATCCAGTCGCGGACGGCGTCGTTGGCGATGTGGTGGCCGAGCGACTGCGACACCCCGCGGAAGCCCTCGCAGCGCACCGGCACGATCGGCTTGCCGGTGTCGGCGTGCTTCTTCTTGGAGACCGCCTCGATGTCGTCGCCGATCAGGCCGATCGGGCATTCCGACTGCACGGTGACGCCCTTGTTGAGCGGGAACAGGGTCTCGATCTCGTCGATCAGCCTGTCCAGCTTCTTGTCGCCGCCGAACACGATGTCCTTCTCCTGGAAGTCGGAGGTGAAGTTCATGGTGCCGAAGGTGTTGACGCCGGTGGCGCCCACGTAGTAGTTGCGGCGGCCGGCGCGCGAGTACTGGCCGCAGCCGACCGGGCCGTGCGAGACGTGGACCATGTCCTTGATCGGACCCCACACCACGCCCTTCGAGCCGGCGTAGGCGCAGCCGCGGATGGTCATCACGCCGGGCAGCGACTTGCGGTTCGAGGTGATGCACTTCTTCGACGCCTCGATCGACGGGTCGTTGACCGTCAGGTGCTTGGCGCGATCCTTCTTGGCGGTGTCCGGATAGACCTCCAGCACCTCCTCGATGAGGGTCTCGGTCTGCTCGCGGGTCATGTTGCTCATTGCGCTTCTCCTGGTGGATGGGGGCCGATGCGCCGTGCCGCGTCAGGCGGTGGCGGCGACGCCCTCCTCCGCGGCGGTCTTGCCGACGATGCTCTCGTCCTCCTCGTCGAGGATGCCGAATTCCATCAGCAGGTCCTCGAGCTCGTCCATGGTCAGCGGGTTCGGGATCACGAACATGGAGTTGTCGATCACCTTCCGGGCCAGGGTCCGGTACTCGTCGGCCTGCACGTGCTTCGGGTCGTACTCGATGACCGTCATGCGGCGGATCTCGGCCCGCTGCACCACGTTGTCGCGCGGCACGAAGTGGATCATCTGGGTGCCCAGCTTGGCGGCCAGGGCCTCGATCAGCTCGTCCTCGCGGTCGGTCTTGCGCGAGTTGCAGATCAGGCCGGCCAGGCGGACGCCGCCGGAGGAGGCGTACTTGACGATGCCCTTGGCGATGTTGTTGGCGGCGTACATGGCCATCATCTCGCCGGACACCACGATGTAGATCTCCTGCGCCTTGTTCTCGCGGATCGGCATCGCGAAGCCGCCGCACACCACGTCGCCCAGGACGTCGTAGAACACGAAGTCCAGGTCGTCCTCGTAGGCGCCCTCTTCCTCCAGGAAGTTGATCGCGGTGATGACGCCGCGGCCGGCGCAGCCCACCCCCGGCTCCGGACCGCCGGACTCGACGCACTTGATGTCGGCGTAGCCGACCTTGAGCACGTCCTCCAGCTCCAGGTCCTCGACCGAGCCCGCCTCGGCGGCCATCTGCATGATGGTGTCCTGGGCCTTGGAATGCAGGATCAGGCGGGTCGAGTCGGCTTTCGGGTCGCAGCCGACGATCATCACCTTCTTGCCGGCCTCGGCGAGCGCCGAAACCAGGTTCTGCGTGGTGGTGGACTTGCCGATGCCACCCTTTCCGTAGATCGCGCACTGCCGAAGTGCCATGGGTCTTCTCCTTGCGTGTCGTTGCTGTCGCATTGAAACAAAAACGTCCTCTCCCCCCTTGATAGCAAACCCCGTGCCAATCGGAAATTGCCGTTCAATCCATTGTTTTCAAAAATATATTCGCAAAGTGTAGGATTTCGTCGCAAGGTGCGATACAGAACAAAGCCCTTGCTTTTGTGGGGATGCGCACATGGCCCCTGAGCCCGCCGGCGGCGTCGCCGCCCCGATCCTGCCGCGCGCCGCGCGGCTGCCGATCAACCGCTGCAACCTGCCGCCCGAGGTGCTCGGCGGCCTCCGGTTCCAGAAATCGCCCAGCCCGCTGGCCCTCGACGGGGTGCGCGAACTGCACGCGCCGCTGTTCGAGATGCTGGGCGGCCTCGACAACCGGAAGGACCGGGCGCAGCGGTTCGTCGACTACATGACCGTTCACTTCCTGCTCGGGGAACCGGAGGAGGCCGGCCTGATGCCGGACCAGCGCCTGAACCGCGCCAAGGCCGACTACCGGCGCATGCTGCGCGGCTGGT
>JANQGL010000076.1 GCA_028277325.1 Magnetospira sp. | reverse complement strand
CACCGCCGGATCGCCGACCCCGAACAGGCCACCGAGCACCTGGGCGACGTCGAGCGGCACATAGCCGATGAACAACGAGGCGAAGGCGATGCTTGCGAGCAGTCCGAGCAACCCCAGCGACACCGCGGCGACGCCGAGGCGGCGGACCGGCGATCGCCGCTCTCTTGCCTTCACCCTCATGGCTGTTCGCTGGTCGCCGCCGACAGGTGGTCGATGGCGTCGATCAGGTGGGGACCGGCGCAGGGCCAGTAGGCGCCGGGCACACCGACCGTCGGGATGTCGCGGGTGAGCCGGCGGAAGACGGGATGGCGACCCGGCGCGCCGCCTAAGGACGCCGGGGTGGTGTCGAAATAGCTCAAGACCATCAGGTCCGGCCGGTTCACCACCAGCACTTCCAGGTTCAAGCGTCCCCATCCGGTCTCGCCGAGGACAGCCATCAGGTTGCGAAGCCCGCTTGCCGCCAGGACGTCGTCGACGGCGGTGCCCAACCCGGCGCTGCCGCCATCCGGGCGGAAATAGGCGGCCACCGGCGCCGTCGGACCGGGTGGCGGTGCGGCCGCCAGCCGCGCGCGAAGCCGCTCCGCCGACGCCGCCGCGGCGTCCGGCCGCCCGATCGCCGCCCCGACCACCAGGAGGGAGTCGATGGCGTCCTGCAACCGCAGTCCGCCGCCGACCGACACCCGGGCGATGCCGTACCGGTCCAGCATCGCCGCCGTCGCGGCCATGCCCCAGGCGCGCAGGACCACGACGTCCGGTGCCAGCACCAGCAGCTCTTCGGCACTGCCGCGGTTCGACGGGTATCGGGCGGCCAGATCGCGGTTGGGCGACAGCGGCCCGGTCGCCTGATGCGACAGCGAGACGATCTGATCGGGATGTGCCAGCGCCAGGACATAGTGGTCGGCGCACAGCCCGGCCGCCGCCACCGTCGGCAGGTCGGAGGGCGCCATGTCGGCGTGCGCGGGCAATGCCCACAGCACCATCAGGACCAGCCACCGCATCGCCGCCAGCCGCCGCCCTCCCCTGGGCCCGTCGGGCTACTCCTCGAACCCGAAGCGGATGCGCACGCCGGCATAGGCGGCAACGCCCGGGTTGGCGAAGCCGAGCCGGGTTTCGTAGTCCTGGTCCAGCACGTTCTCGACCCGGCCGAACAGCTCGACAGTCTCGGTGACGTTATAGGACCCGGCGACGTTGACCAGGGTGTAGCCGTCGAGCGCGACGCGCGGGAAGCCGGGCAGCGAGAAGTCCTGGCTGAGCCGCCCGTATTCCCCGACCAGCGACGCCGACAGCGTGGCGTCGTCGTCCAGGAAGCGCCAGACGGCGCTGGCGCCCACGGTATGGCGGGGCACGTTCAGCATGCGTTGCCCGTCCGCCTGATCGGCGAAGGTGTAGGTGTAGTGGCCGACCAGGTCGATATCGTCGGTGACGGCGGCCGACGCGCTGACCTCGACGCCGTGGCGCAGGCTGTTGCCGGGCATGTTGACGATGGTGTATCGCGGAAAGGCGCCGCCGGACGCCGTCAGGTTCTCGATCCAGTTCCTGAAATAGGTGACGTCGACACGGGCCCGGTCGCCGAACAGCGGCTGCTCGATACCGATGTCGAAACCGGTGGAGCGCTCCTGCTCCAGATCCGGATTGCCGAAGAAGGGGAACCAGGGGCTCGGGTAATCGACGAAGAGGTCGTTCAGTGTCGGGTTCTTCACACCGGTGCCGTAGCTGCCGTGCACCCGGGTGCCCCAGTCGGGGTTCACATAGGCGCCGGTGAAGCGATAGGTCGTGGCGTCGGGG
>JANQGL010000038.1 GCA_028277325.1 Magnetospira sp. | reverse complement strand
TCGTGGCCGACCGCCGAGATCAGCGGAATCTCCGAGGCGGCGGCGGCGCGCGCCACCGCCTCCTCGTTGAACGCCATCAGGTCCTCCAGCGACCCGCCGCCGCGCGCCACGATCAGGAGGTCGGGGCGCGGCACCCGGTCGCCGGGGCCGATCCGGTTGAAGCCCTCGATGGCGGCCGCCACCCGGGCCGCCGCGCCGTCGCCCTGGACCGGCACCGGCCACAGCAACACCCGGCGCGGGAAGCGGTCGCCCAGGCGATGCAGGATGTCGCGGATCACCGCGCCGGTGGGCGAGGTGACGAGACCGATCACCCGCGGCAGATAGGGGGGGCGTTTCTTGCCCGCCGCATCGAACAGGCCCTCGGCGGCCAGCTTGCGCTTGCGCTCCTCCAACAGCTTCAGCAGCGCCCCCTCGCCGGCCAGCTCCAGGTCGTCGATCACCAGCTGGTACTTGGAGCGGCTGCCGTAGGTGGTCAGGTGGCCGGTGGCGATCACCTCCATCCCGTCCTCGGGGTGCAGCGACAGGCGCTGCGCGGTGCCGCGCCAGCACACCGCGTCGAGCACCGCCTCGGAATCCTTCAGGCTCATGTAGAGGTGGCCCGACGCGGCCCGCTTGAAGCCGGAGATCTCGCCGCGCACCCGGACCCGCGCGAAAGCCCCCTCCACCGTCCGCTTGAGGGCGGCCGACAGTTCGCCGACCCCGAGGACCGGCAGGTTGTGGCCCATTTCGTCTTTGTCCATCATCCCGAATTCCGTAACATGCGAAAGCGGCACGGGCAAACGGGCAATCCCCGGTCGCGCAACGAAAAATGGAGGGACGGTAGGAAATGAAGGTATTGGTTGTCGGATCGGGGGGACGCGAACACGCCCTGTGCTGGGCCATCGCCCGGTCGCCGAAATGCGGGCAGCTCTATTGCGCCCCGGGCAACGCGGGGATCGCCCGGGTCGCGGCGTGCGTCGACATTCCCGCCGACGGCCTGGGCCCGCTGGTCGATTTCGCGAAGCGCGAGGCGATCGATTTCGTGGTGGTGGGGCCGGAGGCGCCGCTGGTCGCCGGGCTGGTCGACCGTTTGGAACGGGCCGGCATCAAGGCGTTCGGGCCGAGCGCGGCGGCGGCCCGCATCGAGGGGTCGAAGGCGCTGATGAAGGACCTGTGCGCCAAGTACGACATCCCGACCGCCGACTTCGAGGCGTTCGACGAATGCGACGCCGCCAAGGAATACATCCGTGCCAGGGGGGCGCCGATCGTCATCAAGGCGGACGGCCTGGCGGCCGGCAAGGGGGTGATCCTGTGCCGCAACCTCAACGAGGCCTTCGCGGCGATCGACCACATCATGACCGAGCGCTCGTTCGGCGGCGCCGGCGACAACGTGGTGGTCGAGGAGTTCCTGCACGGCGAGGAGGTCAGCTTCTTCGCCCTGGTCGACGGCACCACGGCGGTGCCCCTGGTCTCGGCGCAGGACCACAAGGCGGCGTTCGACGGCGACGAGGGTCCGAACACCGGCGGCATGGGGGCCTACTCGCCGGCCCCGGTGATGACTTCGGAGCTCCAGGAGCGGGTGATGCGCGACATCATCCAGCCGACCGTCAACGGCATGGTCGCCGAGGGCATGCCCTACAAGGGGGTGCTGTTCGCCGGCCTGATGATCGATCCGGAGGGCCATCCCAAACTGCTCGAATACAATGCGCGGTTCGGCGATCCCGAATGCCAGGTCATGATGATGCGCCTGAAATCCGACATCCTGGAGATGCTGCTGGCCTGCGCCGAGGGGCGGCTCTCCGACATCCGGGTCGAATGGCACGACGAAGCGGCCCTGGTGGTGGTGATGGCGGCCAAGGGATATCCCGGACCCTATGCCAAGGGGACCGAGATCGGCGGCCTGGAGGCGGCCGGCGAGCTGGCGGGGGTGACGGTGTTCCACGCCGGCACCACGGCCGACGACGGGCGGGTGCTGGCCGACGGCGGGCGGGTGCTCGGCGTCACCGCGATGGGCGGCGGGGTGGCCGAGGCGCAGGCCCTGGCCTACGCGGCGGTGGACCGCATCGACTGGCCGGAAGGCTTCTGCCGCCGCGACATCGGCTGGCGGGCGCTGCACCGCCCGTGAGCGCGGCGCCCGACCCGCCGGACGGCGGCGCCCTGCACCAGATTTCCATGTCCTTCGTGCCCGAGGAGGACCGCGTCCAGCTCATCCTGATCGGGGCGGAGGGCGAGGACAGCCGGTTCTGGCTGTCGCGCCGTTTCGTGCGCGGCCTCTGGGGGGTGTTGCGGAAGTCCCTGGAAACCTTCCCCGATCTCAGGCGGGTCATCGACGCCGACACCCGCCGGGCGATGCTCGCCATGCGCCGCGAGGACGCCCTGCGGCACAGCGATTTCGCGACCCCGCGCCGCGAGACCGACGAGCCGCCGCGCCATCGGGTGCCGCTGCTGGTGGCGGCCTCGGTGCGCGGCGCCGAGCATGGCCGGCTGTCGCTGGCCTTGAAAACGCGCGGCGGCCATCAGGTGGCGATGACCCTGGACGAGCGGCGGCTGCACGCGTTCTGTCACCTGCTGGTGGAAACCGCCCTGGCCGCCGACTGGGATTTGGACCTCGCGGTCGGCGACGGCGACCTGGCGGCGCCGCGCCCCGGGCGGCGGCTGCATTGAGAGGCCTGCGGCCTCAGGCCGTCGCCGCGCCCTTCGACGGGCTCGGGAACGGGGGTCCAGGCGAAGGCGGGCGTTCGCCGGGCCGTCCGGCGCGGAAGCGACGGCCTCGGTGCGTCGGACGGGCAGGTTGAACGAAACCGACGTCCCCGGTGTCGGGTGAGGAACCTTGCCTCCTACCCCGTCGACCTCATCTCCCAGAACGCCACCTCCAGCCGGGTGGCCTGCCGGAAGATGCGGATCAGGGCCGGCATCCGGCCGGGGCCGCCGCGCCGCGCCATCAGGTCGTCCAGGTGCGCGATCTCGGCCGCCGCCACCGCCTGGTACTCGGCCGAGGCGTACATCTCGATCCAGTCGGCATAGAGATTGCCGTCGGTCGCCGTCGCCGGGTCGGCGGCCAGCCGGGCGCCGATCTCGGCATAGCCGACGATGCAGGGCGCCAGCGCCACGTGCAGGTCGAGCAGGTCGCCGGCATGGCCGGCCTCCAGGACGTAGCGGGTATAGGCCAGGGTGGCGTCGGCTTCCGGCGCCGCCTGCATCTCGGCCTCCGAGATTCCCCGGGCGGCACAGTATTTGACGTGCAGGCCCATCTCCACCTCGATCATGGCGCGCAGGCCCTCGGCCGCCTGCCGGATGTCGTCCAGCCGGTCGGCCTTGTAGGCGGCCAGGGCGTAGGCACGGGCGAACTGGATCAGGAACAGGTAGTCCTGGATCAGGTAGCGCCGGAAATAGGTCTCGGGCAGCGTGCCGTCGGCCAGGCCGGCCACGAAGGGATGCGCGGTGTAGGCGGTCCACTCGGCGGCACAGGCGGTTTTCAGATCGTCGAACAGGGGCATGGTCGATCTCCAGGGGCCACGTGGAAAGCCCCCGCCGGCGCGCCGACGGGGGCATGGGTCTCGACGGAACGCGGCGACCGGTCAGGCGCGCCGCGACACCACCTTCCAGACCATCGGCAGCACGGCGGCGGCCAGGGCGATCTTGAACGCGGCGGCGAACAGGAACGGCGTCACGCCGAACTGGATCGCCTTCTCGAAGCCGATCAGATGGGTCAGCCAAATGATCCCCGGCACGTAGAGAGTCAAGGTCCCGAGCAGCATCGCCGCGAGGGTGGTCGGGACGGTCCGGTCCCATCCCCGCTGGGCCAGGGTACCGACGATCCAGGCGGCGCCCAGGTAACCGACGAGATAGCCGCCGGTCGGGCCCATCATATAGGCAAGGCCGATCCCCTTTTCCGGGGTGCCGGCGAACACCGGCAGCCCGGCCGCGCCCTCAAGCAGATAGAGCGCGATGGTGGCAACGCCGAGACGCGGCCCGAAGGCGGCGCCGATCAGCAGCACCACGAAAGTCTGCATGGTCATCGGCACCGGCCAAAACGGGATTTGGAGCTTGGCCGACATCGCCAGCAGGAGGGACCCGGCAAAGGCCAGCAGGAGGCCCTTGATCAGGCGGTTCTGCTGAAACGATGGCCAGGCGGCGACAAGCAAAGTCGTGTGAGCAGCTTCTGCGCGCATCGGAACCTCTTGTTTTATGGGAGACATGAAAGCCGATACCCACGTTAGCAGCCTTTTCCGTTCGCGTAAACGGCTTCAAGGCGGCTTCGGATGCGCAGGTCCTTGCGTGGCCCGACCACCCGCCACGCCACCCGGAGCGCCGAGCCGCCGTCCACGCTGAACCGGCCCTCGTACAGGTCGCCGCCGCACTGGTGGCGGACCGCCCAGGTTCCGGCGCGCAGGTCCAGGTCGTGGAACGGGCGGCCGTCCTCGAACAGGATCTCGGCCCGCCACGGGTCGGGAAACCGCACGAGATAGTCCCGGTGGAACGGTCCCTCGTGGCCGGCCATGCGCAGGCGGCCGGTTTCCCGATAACGGCCACCGGTGATGTGCACCCGGCCGTCGACCACCTCGCCCACCGCGCCCGACCGGCGGTCCTCGATCCGCCGCGCCAGGCGCCAGCGCCGGCAGAGGAAGGCCCTGAGGTCAGTCAAAGCGGTTCGACTTCGGGAACCCGTTCGGCGGCAGGCGACCGCTCTGCGCCCGCCTGCCGATCCAGGCGGTGAGATCAGTCTCGGTGCGGGTCCGCTCGCCCAGGGTCCAGCTCAGGCCGTCGGCCCGGTTGAAGATCTTGAGATCGGACATGCCGCCGTCGCGGTATTTCTGGAGAATCACCCCACGGCCCCGGGTCATCACCGGGATCTCGTCGATCCCGAACACGAGGAGCTTGCGGTTCTTGCCGATCACCGCCACCGTGTCCCCGTCCACCGGCCGGCAGATGCGGGCACTGTCGTACTTGCCCAGGCTCATCACCTGCTTGCCGGCCCGGGTCTGCGCCACCACCTCGTCCTCGGCGACCCGGAACCCGCGCCCGGAGAACGCGGCGATCAGCAGTTCGCGCCCCGGCCGGTGGACCAGCACCGCCGCGATGTCGTGCTCGTTGGGCAGGTCGACCATCAGGCGCACCGGCTCGCCCATCCCCCGGCCGCCCGGCAGGCGATCGACGCCGAGCGTGTAGAAGCGGCCGTTGGTGGCGAAGATCAACAGCTTGTCGACCGTCTCGCAGCGCAGGACGAAACGCTCCCGGTCGCCGTCCTTGTACTTGACCTCGGACACGCTGGCGACGTGCCCCTTGAGGGCGCGGATCCAGCCCTTGTCCGAACACAGCACGGTCATCGGCTCGCGCTCGATCATCGAGTCCAGGGGTACCACGGCGGCGCTCGGCGGGGGGCCGATCTCGGTGCGCCGTCTGCCCAGGGCGGTCTTCTTGCCGAACCTGGCGCGGGTTTCGGAAATCTGCTCGGCGATCCGCCGCCAGCACCGCGCCTCGTCGCCCAGCAGGTCCTCCAGGTCGGCCTTTTCGGCGGTCAGCCCGGCGTGCTCGCCGCGGATCTCGATCTCTTCGAGCTTGCGCAACTGGCGCAGCCGCATGTTGAGGATCGACTCCGCCTGCAGGTCGGTCAGGCCGAAGCGGCGCATCAGCTCCTTCTTCGGCTCGTCCTCCTCGCGGATGATGCGGATCACCTCGTCCAGGTTCAGGTAGGCGACCAGATAGCCTTCGAGGATCTCCAGGCGGCGGGCGATCCTGTCCAGGCGGTGCCCGGTGCGGCGCACCAGCACCACGTGGCGGTGGTCGAGATAGGCCTGCAGGGCCTCGCGCAGCGACATCACGCGCGGCGTGCTGTCGGCGTCGAGGACGTTCAGGTTGAGCCCGAAGCGGATTTCCAGGTCGGTCAGCCGGAACAGCTGCTCCATCATCGCCTCGGGGTCGAGGCTGCGGTTGCGCGGCTCCAGGATCAGACGCACGTCCTCGGTCGACTCGTCGCGGACGTCGGCCAGGAACGGCAGCTTGCGGGCCTCCATCAGTTCGGCGACCTTCTCGATCAGGCGCGCCTTCTGGACCTGATAGGGAATCTCGGTGACCACGATCTGGAACATCCCGAGGCGCAGCCTCTCGACCGTCCAGCGGGCCCTGAGGCGGAACGCCCCGCGTCCGCCGCGGTAGGCCTCGATCACCGCCCGCCGGTCCTCCACCAGCACGCCGCCGGTCGGGAAATCGGGGCCGGGCACCAGCTCGACCAGCTTGTCCAGGGTGGCGTTGGGGTGCCTGATCAGGTGCAGCAGGGCGTCGCAGAGTTCGCCCGCGTTGTGCGGCGGGATCGAGGTCGCCATGCCGACCGCGATGCCCTGGGCGCCGTTGGCCAGCAGGTTGGGGAACGCGGCCGGCAACACCACCGGTTCGTCGTCCTCGCCGTCGTAGGTGGCGCGGAAGTCGACCGCGTTCTCGTCGATGCCGTCGAGCAGGGCCAGCGCCACCTCGGTCAGGCGGGCCTCGGTGTAGCGCATGGCCGCCGCGTTGTCGCCGTCGATGTTGCCGAAGTTGCCCTGCCCGTCGACCAGCGGATAGCGCTGCGCGAACGCCTGGGCCAGGCGGACCATGGCGTCGTAGATCGCCTGGTCGCCGTGCGGATGGTACTTGCCCATCACGTCGCCGACGATGCGGGCGCATTTCTTGAACCCGGTGTTGGGGTCCAGCTTCAACTGCCGCATGGCGTAGAGCAGCCGCCGGTGGACCGGCTTCAGGCCGTCGCGCACGTCGGGCAGCGAGCGCGCCATGATGGTCGACAGGGCGTAGGACAGGTAACGCTCGCCGAGCGCGTCGGCGAGCCGGGTGTCGCGGATGTCCTCGGCCGGGGCGCCGCTGGTCATGGGGACGATGCCTGCCTGTGGTGAACGGGCGAAGTCAAGATAGAGTAGACGAAGCGATCCCCGTACTCAACATGCGGCGTCGACGGATGTCAGCCGGAGGCGGTTCCGGCCACCGGCCGGGTTATCACCCGGGCCGGCACCCCGACCGCGGTGGTGCGCGGCGGCACGTCGTCGACGACCACCGCGTTGGCGCCGATCCGCGCGTGGTCGCCGACCGTCACCCCGCCGAGGATCTTGGCCCCCGCCCCCACGTCCACGTGCCCGCCCAGCCGGGGTGCCCCGGGGCGCGACCCGAACCCAATGGTGACTTGTTGGAAGACCAGACAGTTCGGGCCCAACTCGGCTTTCGGGTGGATCAAGATTCCGTTCGGGTGCGGCAGCAACAGGCCACCCCCGAAGCGGCCGTTCAAGGGGATTTCGCATTGCGTCACCGTGGTCCAGAACAGGTGCCGGAGGACGGCGATTCGCCGCCGGAGGCGGGCCACCGGCGACCGGCGGCCGGACTGCGCCTGATAGTCCCGTATGGCGGCGATCAGCGCCGGCCCGGGGTCCCAGAGTCGGCGGCGGCGCTCGCGCGACCAGTCGGGATCGGTGGCCGAAACCTTGTCCCAATGGGCCCGTTCATCGTCCCGCGGTGCGTTGTCGTCCATGCCGCCCCTGCCTCGCCGTTGTCGCAGCCATCCTATAGGCGGGCCCGGACCCTGTCATCGGGAAAGCCCGGTGTGACCGCCGTCACTGACGACCTTTCCCCTTTGCGATCCAAGAACGATTCAAATAAAAAAACAGGGAACATTTTGCCTATCAAAGAGGAAAATATTACCCATTGTGATAATCACGCAACTATTCGAGGCGGAAAAATGTATATTTAATACACCTCCAAAAGCATGAGTCTTGGCGATTTAGCCGATTGGTGGATTGTGGGGATTTGAAATTTTTGGAAATCTCGACGTGTTCCGATGGTTTTCCTTTTTACAGATCGTTCAGAAACGAACGCCCCGGAAGACCATCCATGGATCTGTGAGAAGACATGTCTATGGAGACCGACCCATGAAACGCATCCTTACCGCCACCGCCGTGGCCGCCGGCCTGACCCTCGCCACCCAGGCCCCGGGCAGCGCCGCCACCTACACCTGGCACTTCGCCGGCCAGTTCACCTATGGCAGCATGATCGGCCAAGGAGTCGTCGGTTCGTTCAGCGCCGACATTCCGGACGGCATGAGCGGCCCGGTGACCATGTCCGCCTATCCGAGCCTCAACATCCTGCCGCTTGGCAGCTTCGAGATCGCGTTCGGATCCCCCGGCTCGCCGGGCTACTTCGCGTTCGACCTGGACGACGTGGGGACCGACTATTTCAACATGACCGCGACCATGGACATCCCGTCCGGGGAGCCGGTGGACATCTATGCCAACGGCTATGTCTTCGGCGACAATTCGATGACGAGCTTCGACTTCTACTCGCTGTTCGAAACCAACGACGCGGGTGAGCAGGAGTTCGCCGGCCTCAACTTCTACTACTACCTGTATGACAACGACATCGGCCTCTACGCCGACGGCGGCGGGGTGATCGACCAGGGCTACCTGGAGTCCCAGGTGCCGCTGCCGCCGGCCGCGGCGCTGATCGCGCCGGCCCTGATCGCCGGCCTCCGCCTGCGGCGCCGCGTCGCCTGACGCCTGTCGGCAGACGCCCTCCTGCCTCGCCCCGACGAGTCGTCCTCGGGCGAGGCAGGCCCCTCATCCCCCGGCGCCGCCGTCCCGCAGGTTGCCGATCACCCGGCGCATCGTGGCGAGAAACCCCTCCCGCTCGCCTTCGGTCAGGCCGGCCAGGGCCTCCCGGTTGATCGCCAGGGCGGCCGCCGTCGCCGCCGCGCGCAGGTCGCAGGCCCGCTCGGTCAGGCAGACCCGGCGGCTGCGGGCGTCGGTCGGGTGCGGCCGGCGGACGATCAGGCCGTCGCGTTCCATCCGCGCCAGGGTGTTGGCCATGGTCGCCTGCTCCACGTCCAGGCGGTCGACCAACTGGCGCTGGGTCAGGCCGTCCTCGACCCACAGTTCGAGCAGGGTCATGAACTGCGCCGGCGCCAGACCCAGCGGCCCGACACGCTCCTGCAGGCGGTGCGCGAACAGGCGCGCCATGTGGTTGGCCAGGTAGCCGGCCGAGGTCGTCTTGTCGAAAGCCATACCGCCAATTAGCACTTGTATAGCATGCTGTGCAATGATATATAGCATGCTATTTTAATCCTGGCAGGGAGCAACGAGGCTGTCATGCGCGACGTTTTTCTCTATCTGCATCTGTTCGCCTTCGCCGCTTTCGCGGGCAGCGTGTTCGGCCACGTGGCGCTCGGCGCGGCGTTTCAGCCGAACGCCGACATGGCCGGCTACGCCGGCGTCCTGGCGGCCCAGCATCTGATCACCCAAAGCGTGATCTTCGGCGGCCAGGCGGTCCTGATGGCGAGCGGCATCGGCCTCGTCGCGACCCGCGGCCTGTGGCGCAACCTGCCGCGGTGGCTGTTGGTCAAGCTCGGCCTGGTCGCCCTGGTGATCCTCAACGGGGCCCTGGTCCTGGCACCGATCGGCGCGGTCCGGGCCGAGATGGCGGCGCGGGCCGCCGCCCCGGCCGACCTGCCGGCCGCCTTCGCCGACCTGGGCCAGCGCGAAAGCCTGTTCGGCGCCGCCAACCTCCTGATGGTTCTCGTCGTCGTCGCCCTGACCCTGCGCCAACGCCGCGCCTGACCCCACCAACCAGCGGAGCGACACCGTGGACCCCTATCCGCTTCTCAAATACGCCCACATCCTCGGCTTCGTCCTGCTGGGCGGAGGCCTGCTGGCTGTCTTCGTGACCGAGTTCGAGGCCTATCGCACCCGCGATCTCCGGACCTTCGCCGAGGCGGCGCGCTACACGGCGGTGTTCTACGACGCGCTCGCGGTGCCCGGGGCGCTGCTGGTCGGCTTGACCGGCCTCGCCCTGATGCTGGATCTGGGTCTCGGATTTTTCGAGGCCCCCTGGACGATCGGCATGTGGAGCCTGTTCCTGTTCGAGTTCATCGAGGGCAACACGGTCACCCGGATCCAGTTCCGCCGCACCCTGCGCCGCTCGCGCGCCGCCCTGGCGGCGGGCGCGCCGCTGACCGACGACCTGCGCGACGACGCCCGCAGCCGGCTCAACCAAGTGGTCCATTTCCTGGACCTGCCGCTGTTCTCGGTGATCGTCTACTGCGGCACCGCGCGCCCGGCCACCTGGACCGACATCGGACTCGTGATCGCGATCGCCCTCGCCGCCACCGTCCTGCTGACCGTCACGGTGCCCCGGATCGCCGCCCGGCTGCGCGGCTAGGGCAGCGATCCAAACGAAAGATTCGGGCGAAGGTCGACATTCGTTTGGTGAATCGCTGCACAAACAAATGCTTGACTGGGGCGCCGGGCCGACAAAAGGT